>NZ_JBFWVN010000020.1:0-47454 GCF_050246715.1 Methylocystis sp. | reverse complement strand
CTCCACGTCCGACGCCCCGCACTAACACCATCATTCGCAGCCGCCATCTGGTGTCCACCTCTTCGATGGTGGACACCTAATCAACTCCACATGCAGAGCGGTAGGCGGTCGTCCGATCACGCTTACTAAGCAGGCGCTCAAGCCATCTTTGGTAAAACTCAGGCTTGGCTTTTTCCCATCGGAGGTAGACCCACTCCAAATGTTCATAAGTGGTTTGCCTCCTGCGGATATCCCTTTGCATCCAAATAAAATTGGACGATTTATAGTAAAATTCAATGAGTTGTGCATGAAGGCAATCACGCATTAGCCGCTCGTCAAGATCCCCATTTCTGATGCCGGCGGCAAGAAATTCATAATGATTGGCCATGAGCCTAAAAGCTTCGCGCTCGACGGTTCCCTCCTGCAGCGAATCAATGTCCCCATTTTTTATCAACGGGACAAGCTTCGCTGAGGCTTCATTTAAGCCCCTGTCGAGACTTGAATGGAGAATCACATTGCAGGTGTGCTGTTTGCGCGACAAATCACGAGCGCGACGCGCCGTATAGACCCACCCCATGGTCGCGAAAGTCGCAGCGAATAGCACTGCCGCCGACGCATCAAGAGCCTGGAGAAGGGAGCACCCGAGCATGTCACAGCGCCGTTAAGCGAAGAAACGCTAATGTCAGCTTAAATGTTAGCATATCACCGCGCAACTAGGCTAAAGAGCGACATCATGATCATCGGAAATGGCAAGACCGATCCCAGTTATTGATAGCGGCTTGGACATAGCCGCATGATCGATATGCCGTTGACAACGTGTCCGATTTTTGGCCTTTCAACACCGAAATTGTCTATCGCATGGATTAGGGCTCTAAGCCCAGCGTTACGGTCGGCCGCCCAAACCTCATCAAGCGAGCCGGAAGGGTCGCCTGCAGAAAAAGTGGCGTTGAGCCTGCTCAATCAGCTCCCTGCGATTGACGTAACGTTTATGGGACGAATGGATAGGATAAATTGCGAGCATAGTGGCGGCTTAGCGATTCGCCAGTTGAAAGATTTTAACGGGCGTCTTCGTTTTTTGAACGATTTTAGCCAAGCTGATGCGCTTCGTTATATTCAGTCACACGGAAACGCATTATGCGTTATTCCGTCACTTATAGAAAACAGCCCTTGTGTGGTAGGTGAATGCTTCACAATTTCAAAACCATTTATATGTAGCGATGTGGGCGGAGTCGGCGAACTCATCGCCACAGAGGATCACGAGCGGGCGCTTTTTGCGCCGACAGCTCAAGGCCTTTGCAACATTCTGCGCCGTGTGTGGACCGATGGGCTTTCGAGCATCAAGTCCACGCTCAACCCTGCCGACATCATTGCGCAATGGCGGGAACTCTGCAAAGAGCTTGACGCTCCGCCGCATGCGAAGCCGGCAGAGCTGCAACAACCGCTCGTATCGATTTGTGTCACCCATCACGAGCGACCCGAACTTTTGCAGCGAACTGTAGCAAGCATACTTGCGCAGACATATAGAAACATCGAAGTCGTCATCGTAGACGATGGCAGTCGCTCCAAATTTGCGCTCGACCGCCTTAATCAGATGGAAGCCGAATTTGGAGGACCCAATTTTCGCATTATTAGGGCTGAGAATAGATATTTGGGCGCGACCAGGAATTTAGCTGCGGCGAACTCCCGTGGCGAATTTTTGATTTTCCATGCCGACGACAACGTGGCGGAGCCGAATGAGCTAGAGCTGTTTGTCGCCGCCGCCTTGCGCGGGCGGTTTGATGTGTTGACGTCACAATATTTTGTCTTTGACGATGACGAGGAGCCCGAGGACGGTAAGGTCCTACATTTTCATCTGGGCATTGGGGGAGAATTCTCCTATTTCCGCAATAGTTTTGGCGACGCAAATGCGATCGTCCGCAAAGACGTTTTCGATCGTCTAGGCGGATTCACGGAGCTCTATGGCGTAGGCTTCGAGGATTGGGAGTTTTTTCTGAAAGCGCATCTTTCTGGCGCGGCGATGGGCATCGTGCCTTTGACGCTTTTTCGATACCGAGTATCCAGAACTGGAATGCTGGCGACGGGCGCCCCGATTTTGGATCACCGAAGCATCATTGACGCGGTTGACAAACTCGCGCCCAAATTGACTTCCGATTTTGTGTCGCTTGCTCGGTCGTCGGAACTATCCAATATCGTTCTTGATAAGACGTGGAATATTCTTGAGCGACAGGAGCATGGGGCCTTATTTCAACAGCTGACGACTGTCGAGCCTAATTCTGGCGAGGCCGTGAGCATACTGATGCAGCTGGCATTTCTGTACGGCCGTCTCGATGAAGCGATTGAGCTGGGCATACGATCTCCCGACGACAGAGCGACGCTCTATCGACTCTTGTCGGCGACAACCAGTCAGCCAATGGAATCAGCGCGCCTGGTTATTGAGCAGCTGCCTCGGGTCGAGCAATTTTTTGCAACGGTGAAATTACGAGGTTGGATCTGCAATCGAGAGCTTGTTCCAACGGAATTCGACGAGCTCGAAATAGATGGTCGCGTCTTTTCGGTTACGCGGTTGGCGCGCATAAGCCGACCCGACGTCGCCAACGAATTTGATCAGAAGGGGCAACCGCTTGTTGGATTTGAGCTTCAAGCAGTTGAAACCAAGCAACGCAACGCGCCTTCCATCTTTCGATGGGGCAAAAAGGCCTCCAAGGTGCCGTTGCGTTCAACGGGCAAGCCACATTCAAAGATCAATATTATTGCAAGGACTACGCATTAGGATCTAAGAGGACATATCGATTTTTACGCCCCACTCTTCGGCGCCGCGATTCAGCTGCCTTCCGCTAGCGATTTCAAATTTAGTGGACGCATAGATGTTGAACTTCCTTCGCCAGCAAATTATGTCTCGCTAACATATAACGGCCTCGAAATGAAAGCCGAGCAAATTGGCGACGGTCATTATTCAGCATATTTTCAAGAACTCGAGTTCGCTGGTAAATTTCGTGACGGATCGACGACCGTCCACATTTCAGTTGATACGAAGCAACCAGCGGCAGACGTTTCATTCTTTCGATGGAAGTAATCTTACGGCTTTGGCGATCCCTTCTGCCGAAAATTTTTCGACAATGCGAAGAAGCGCCAGCGTTTGACGCTGACGTTTGAGCATAGACGTCGAAATGGACGCCCAAATGTGCATCGCCAACGCACGCGCCGTTGATGCCGTCATGGGCGTGTCTCGAGCCGGCGCGACTTATAGCATTCCGGCATGCGCCCATGGTCTTATATTAATCCCGCCGCCCCGAATTGACGACCCGTTGCTCGATCGCGCCGAAGATCGAGCCCCCCGCCGAGTCGCGCATCTCGATTCGCACCACATCGCCAGCCTTCAAGAACGACGTTCGCGGCGCGCCCTCGATGAGTTTCTCCACGACGCGCTGCTCGGCGATGCAGGAATAACCGTCCCCGCCCTGCCCGATTGGCCTGCCAGGCCCGCCATTGGCGTCACGGTTGGACACCGTGCCTGAGCCAATGATCGTGCCGGCGCACAGCGTCCGTGTTCTCGCCGCATGAGCGATGAGGCGCGGAAAGTCGAAGGTCATGTCCTTTCCCGCATCAGGCCGGCCGAATGGCGCGCCATTGACAAAGGAAAGCAGCGGCAGCGACAGCCTTCCGCCGTCCCAAGCGTCGCCGAGTTCATCAGGGGTCACGGCCACAGGTGAAAAAGCGGACGCCGGTTTCGACTGAAAAAAGCCGAAACCCTTCGCGAGTTCCGCTGCAACGAGACCGCGCAAGGTCACGTCATTGACCAGCAGAATAAGCTTGATGTGGGTGCGCGCCGCCTCCGGCGTGACGCCCATTGGCACATCATCGGTAATTACGGCCACCTCGGCTTCGAGATCGAGGTCCTGCGTTTCGTCGAGCAAGGGAATGTCGTCGCGCGGCCCGAGGAACGCGTCGGAGCCGCCCTGATAGATCAGCGGATCGGTCCAAAAGCTCTCCGGCATCTCAGCGCCGCGAGATTTTCGAACCAGCGCGACATGATTCACATAGGCCGAGCCGTCCGCCCATTGATAGGCGCGCGGCAGCGGCGCGGCGCAATCCCCTTGGCGAAAGGGAAAGCTTTCGCGAAGTCCGCATTCGAGACGCGCCGCCAGCGCCTGCAACTCCGGCGCGACGGCGTCCCAGTCGTCGATCGCCGACTGCATCGTCGGCGCGACAAAGCCCGCCGCCACGGCGCGCGACAGATCGCGCGAGACGATGATGAGCGCGCCGTCGCGCCGACTCTTCAAGGACGCGAGCTTCACGGGCCATCGCCGGTAAAATGACGCCGCAAACCCGACCAGCAGTCCGCATAGTCCTTCTGCAGCGTTTCGAGCGAGAGGGCGAAAACGGTCGGATAAAAGGGCAGCCGAGACTCGAACATGAAGGCGAGCGCGTCGTCGATCTTCGCCGGAACAAGCTCTTCCTGCGAGGCGCGCTCGAAGGCTTCGGCGTCGGGACCATGCGGCAGCATGGCGTTATGCAGCGACATGCCGCCCGGCTCGAAGCCAGACGGCTTCGCGTCATAACGTCCGTAAATCAGTCCCATGAATTCGCTCATAATGTTCAAGTGATACCAGGGAGGCCGGAAGGTGTGCTCAGCGACCTGCCAGCGCGGCGGAAAAATAGCGAAATCGACGTTGCCGACGCCGGCTTCATCCGACGGAGAGGTGAGGACCGTAAATATTGATGGATCGGGGTGATCGAAGAGCAAGGCGCCGACCGGGCAGTATTTGCGCAGATCATATTTATAGGGCGCATAATTGCCATGCCAGGCGACGACGTCGAGCGGCGAATGGTCGATGTCGCAGCGAAAGAAGGCGCCGCCCCATTTTATCGTAAGCCGGCAGGGCTTCTCCTTGTCTTCGAAGGCTGCGGTTGGCGTGAAGAAATCGCGCGGATTGGCGAGCCCATTGGCGCCGATCACGCCGCGATAGGGCAGAGTGAAGGGCGCGCCGTAGTTTTCGCAGACATAGCCGCGCGACGGACCGGCGGGAAGCTCGACGCGAAATTTCACGCCTCTCGGAATGACGCAAATCTCGCCGGGCGCGCATTCGATCAGGCCGAATTCGGTGAAGATGCGTAGATCACCGAGCTGCGGAACGATCAGCAGTTCGCCATCCGCGTCGTAGAAATAATCGTCCTCCATCGACTGCGCGGCGAGATAGAGATGCGCCGCCATGCCGATCCTCGACCCGCAATCGCCGGCCGTCACGATTGTGTGCATGCCCTCGATAAAGGAGCCTGCGTCGCCGGCGATGGCGCTCGCGCTCCAGCGCAGCTGCCCGAACGGCGCGTCGACATCGCGACAGGGCGCGGTCTTCCAACGGGGTTGCGCGATCCGTTTAGGCTCATGGATGTGAAGGACCGAAGGCCTGATCCGATAAAGCCAAGAGCGCCGATTGACATGTCTTGGCGCCGTGAACGCCGAGCCGGACAATTGCTCGGCGTAAAGACCGCAGGGGCATCGCTGCGGCGAATTCTGGCCGATCGGCAAGGCTCCCGGAAGCGCCTCGCTTTCGAACTCATTGCCGAAGCCATGCAGATAGCGCGTCGGCGTCATCTCTCAGCCCGCCGCCCGGTTCAAGACGCCGCGGCGGATTTGATCCTCTTCGATCGACTCGAACAGCGCCTGGAAATTTCCTTCGCCGAAACCCTCGTCGCCCTTGCGCTGAATGAATTCGAAGAAGATCGGGCCGATGACCGTTTTTGAGAAAATCTGCAGCAAGAGACGACGCGCGCCGCTCGTGGCGCCGTCGATCAGAATGCCCAGCTCCTTGACGCGCTGCGTCGGCTCGCCATGGCCCGGCAGCCTCTGCTCCAGCGCGTCATAATAGGACTCCGGCGGAGCTGGCATAAAATCGAGCCCATTATTGCGCATCGCGACGACAGTCTCATAGATATCGCGACAGGCGCAGGCGATATGCTGAATGCCCTCGCCCTTATAGGCGTCGAGAAATTCCTCGATCTGGCTCTTCTCGTCCGAGCTTTCATTGATCGGGATGCGAATTTTGCCGCAGGGACTCGTCATCGCGCGTGAGCGCAGGCCCGTCATCTTGCCTTCGATATCGAAATAGCGAATCTCCCGAAAATTGAAGATCCGCTCATACCATTTCGCCAGCGCGTCCATGCGGCCGCGGCGGACATTGTGCGTGAGATGGTCGATTTCGGTCAGGCCCACGCCGAAAGGTTTGGGATCGCGCTCGCCCGTCCATCTGAAATCGACATCCCAGATCGAACCCTGGTCGCCATAGCGATCGACAAAATAGATGAGCGAACCGCCGACGCCTTCGATCGCTGGGATATTCAGCTCCATCGGGCCGACGCCGGAAGCGATAGGCTTGGCGCCGAGTGAAACAGCGCGGCGCATCGCCTTTGCCGCGTCGACGACGCGAAAGCCAATGCAGCATACAGAGGGGCCATGGGCCTTCTGGAAGTCGGCGGCGAAGCTGCGCGGCTCCGCATTCAGCACATAATTCACCTCTCCCTGCCGATAGAGCGTCACGTCCTTGGAGCGGTGGCGCGCGACAGCGGCGAAGCCCATCTTCTCGAACAGGGCCGCCAGCTGCGCAGGCTCCGGATGGGCGAATTCGACAAATTCGAATCCATCCGTTCCCATCGGGTTTTCGGCCGCCGTTGCGGCGCCGCGCGTCGAGTCCATAACAAGGCCTATACAGCTGTCTCTGAGCTGCTATTTAAATATTGCGTCGCCGACCCGGTTAAAGGCCCATGATCCTTTACGACTATTTCCGCTCGTCGGCCGCCTATCGCGTGCGCATAGCGATCGCGCTCAAGGGGCTCGCCGTCGAACGCCGGCACATCCATTTGTTGCGCGGCGAACAGCGTGACCCCGGCTATCGCGCCAAAAACCCGCTGGCGATCGTGCCGACGCTGGAGCTCGACGACGGCAGGCTCGTCACGCAATCGTTGGCGATCATCGACTATCTTGACGCGCTACAGCCTGATCCGCCGCTCCTGCCGAGAGACGCCGTATTGGCCGCTCAGGCGCGGGCGGCGGCGTTGACGATCGCCTGCGAGATACATCCACTCGCCAATCTGCGAGTCATCGAGGCGCTGCAAAGTTCATTCGGCGCGAGGGACGAGCAGATCACCGAATGGCGCCGGCGCTGGATCGCCGAGGGCCTCCACGCGGTCGAGGCGCTGATCGCGCCTGCGCCTTTCGCCTTTGGCGCGGCTCCGTCGCTTGCCGACATCTGTCTCATTCCGCAGGTCTATAATGCGCGACGCTTTGACGTGCCGCTCGATTCCTGCCCGCGCATCCTTGCGGTGGACGCCGCCTGCGCCGACCATCCCGCCTTTTTGGCGGCGCGTCCGGAGGCGCAAGCCAACGCCGAATAATGCGGTTTCGGGGCGATCTGATCGGCTGTCGTTCCCGACGCTCGCGAAGCGAGCGATCGGGAATCCAGAGTAATGCCAGCGTTCTTGGATTGGCCCTGGATTCCCGGTCAGGCTTTCGGCCTGCCGGGAATGACAAGATCCCAAGCGAATGGACCATCCGGAATCCATATGATTCTTAAACCGCGAGCGTCAGATCGGCGATCGCCGCCGCCAGAAAGCGGCCGGCTTCGCCGCCGGTCACCACGCGATGATCGAAAGTGAGGCTGAGCGGCAGGATCCGATGCGCCGCCGGCGCGCCATTCACCGCCACGATCTCGTCGCGTATGCGGCCGGCGCCGAGTATCGCCACCGTCGGCGGTAGAACGATCGGCGCGGCGTAGCGCCCCGCAATCATGCCGAAATTCGAGAGCGTGATGGTCGCGCCGCGCAGTTCTTCCGGCGGAATGCGTCGAGCGGCCGCATCCTGCCGCATCCGGTCCAGCGCCGTGCGCAAATCCTTTGCGTCGCGATTGCCGATGTCCCGCAAGACGGGCACGAACAGGCCTTCTTCGGAAAGGTCCACGGCGACGCCGAGGTCGATCTTCTTCATGACGCGCCGCGCGAAGGCGTGAGGCTCGAACCAGGCGTTGAGCGCAGGCTCCGCCTCGCAAGCCTTTACAAGAGCCCGGATCAAACGGACGGTCGTGTCGGTCCCGGCTGCCCAGGCGTTGATGTCGGCATCGTCGACGATCGTGGCCGCGGCGACTTCCGCCTGCGCCTGCGCCATATTATGCGCCATGGCGCGACGCGCGCCGCGCAGCGGCTCGGCGGCGACGGTCTCGCTGAGAATGCGCGCCACCCGTTCGATGTCCTGGACGGTGATCAGCCCATCAGGTCCCGAGGGCGTCACCATCGCGAGATCGACATTGAGCTTGCGCGCCAGCGCTCTCACCGCAGGCGTCGCCCGCAGCGCGCCGCCGGCGTGCCCAACCGAGATCGGCTGGTCGCGGACGACTGCGGCGCCGTGCTGAACGGCGCCAACGACCGAGCCTGTATCCTCCCCCGCGCCTTCAAAGCCCACCAGCGGCGCGCCGATGCGGATGACGTCCCCGGCCGAGCCAAACAGCCGCTCGATGCGGCCGGCCTGAGGCGACGGGATTTCGACGACGGCCTTGGCGGTTTCGACGGCGACGAGCGGCTGATCGACCTTGACGTCCTCGCCAGCGGCCACGCGCCATTCAACGAGTTCGGCCTCCTGCAACCCTTCTCCGAGATCGGGGAGACGAAAAATGTTCATGACGCCTCCATCGCTTGCCGAACGCCGTCGATGATCCGATCGACGCTCGGAATATATTGCTTCTCCAATTTCGCGAGCGGCACGACCACATCATAGCCGGTGACCCGCTTGATCGGCGCCAGCAGCGAATAGAGCGCGCGCTCGGCGATTTCGGCGGCGATCTCGGCGCCGAGTCCTGCCGTGCGCGGCGCTTCATGGACAATGACGCAGCGTCCGGTCTTTTCGACCGAGCGCAGGATCGTTTCAATGTCGAGCGGCTTTAGAGTCGCGACATCGATCACTTCGACTGCGACGCCCTCTTCTTCGAGCTTTTCGGCGGCGGCCAGCGTCTCCGGAACCATCGCGCCCCAGGTGACGACCGTCGCGTCAGCGCCTTCCCGCAATGTGAAACAGGCGTCGAGCGGCAGTTCCGCGCCATCGTCCGCGACCTCCTCACGGAACAGGCGATAGAGCCGCGTCGGCTCGAGAAAAATCACCGGATCTGGATCGCGCACCGACGCCAGAAGCAGTCCATAGGCGCGAGCTGGCGAAGACGGCGCGACGACACGCAGCCCCGGCATATGCGCGAACATCGCTTCGGGACTTTCCGAATGATGCTCGGGCGCGTGAATGCCGGCTCCGCAAGGCGAGCGAAGCACCATCGGGCAGGTCATTCGCCCCCGCGTGCGATTGCGCAATCGGGAAGCGTGATTGATGATCTGATCGATGGTCGGATAGATGAATCCGGAAAACTGAATTTCCGCGACGGGCTTCAGCCCCATCGCCGCCATGCCCACCGCGACTCCGGCGATGCCGCCTTCGGCCAAGGGCGTGTCGATGACGCGCTCGCGGCCAAAGCGCGCCTGCAAGCCGTTGGTCGCCCGAAACACGCCGCCATTGACGCCGATGTCCTCGCCGAGCAGCAGCACGTCGTCGTCTTCGCTCATTGCGCGCGCCAGCGCGAGATTGACAGATTCGACCAAAGTGATTTCAGCCATGGCCGTTCCCGTTAGTTGGCGCGAAGCGGCGCGCTTCTTCGCGTTCCCACTGCATGGAGTCGGGGAGCTTGGCGTAAAGATGCTCGAACATCGCGTCCGAGCTGAGCGGCGAAGCGTTCAGATAGGCCGCGACCTCCCGATCGACCTCTTCCGCGCATTCCTTGAGCAGCGCCGCCTCCTGCTCTTTCGACCAGGCACCTTCATTGACAAGATAAGAGCGTAGCCGAGAGATCGGTTCGCGCGTCCACTGCTCGCGGACAATCTCCGGATCGCGATAGCGCGAGGCGTCGTCGGCGGTGGTATGATCGCCGAGACGATAGGTGAGCGCTTCGATCACCGTCGGACCGCCGCCCGAGCGCGCCTTTTCGATCGCCCGGCGCACGACTTCATGGACGGCGACGACGTCATTGCCGTCGACCTGTCGTCCTTCGATTCCGGCGGCGACCGCCTTTTGCGCGAGGGTTTCGGCCGCGCTTTCGAGTTCCCGCGGCGTCGAGATCGCCCAGCCATTATTGTTGATGATGAAGACGACCGGCGTTTTCCAGACCCCCGCCATGTTCAACGCTTCGTAAAAGGCGCCATTGGAGGTGCCGCCGTCGCCGATAAAGGTGACGACGACGCGATCCTCCTTCCGCATCATCAGCGCGTAACCCGCGCCGACCGCCTGAGGCACCTGAGTGGCGACAGGGACGCAGTTTGGAAAGTCGCCGCGCGCATTCTTAAAATCGCTGCCGCGCTCATCGCCGCCCCAATAAAGCAGACATTCGGACATCGACATGCCGCGATAGAATTGCGCGGCATGATCTCGATAGGACGGCACGAGCACGTCGCGTTCTTCCATCGCCGCCGCCGCTCCAACGCCGATCGCTTCCTGTCCGAGCGCGGAAGCGAATGTGCCGAGCTGACCGGTGCGCTGGAGGCTGATCGCTTTATTGTCAAAAATCCTGGTTCTCGTCATCGCGCGATAGAATTGGACCAGTCGCTCAATGTCCTTCGCCGATTTGCTGGCCGCCTTGCTCATCTCGCCGCTTGGCGACAGCAGCTGGACGAAATCTACATGGAGATCGAAACCCATTTCGATGCTTCCCATCGCCCCGCTCCTGATGAGCGAAGTAGCGCGGCGCTGCGGGACGTCACCGCTCCGCGACAACTTTTTTGTCATGTGGGGGGCGCCGCGGCGCAAGAAAAGGGGGTTTGTCTCGAGACTTGACTGTATCGTCGGTCGTCCAATTTACCGATCATGCCCGCCGAATCGGAAGTTGATCCCTTCTCATTCCGAGACGAATTCGGTCCCGCGAAGATCGTTCACATCTGGTCGCCTTCGGTCGATCTCCGCGCCGTCGTCGTCATCGACAATATTGCAGCAGGTCCCGCCATCGGCGGGACCCGCATGGCGCCCGACGTCAGCCTCAGGGAGTGTGTCCGACTCGCCCGGGCGATGACGTTAAAGAACGCCGCGTGCGGACTTCCGCACGGCGGCGCAAAATCGGTGATCTTCGGCGATTCCGACATGGCGCCGACCGACAAGGAACGGCTGATTCGCGTGTTCGCCAAATCGATCGAGCAACTCGTCGACTATATTCCGGGACCCGACATGGGCACAGACGAGACGGCGATGGCCTGGATCCATGACGAAATCGGCCGTTCCGTCGGTCTTCCGGCCGAGATTGGCGGCATTCCTCTCGATGAAATCGGCGCCACCGGTTTCGGCGTCATGATCGCCGCCAGCGCGGCGGCGCCTTTCGCCAATCTTTCTCTCAGCGGCGCGCGCATCGTTGTGCAGGGGTTCGGCGCCGTTGGCATACATGCGGCGAGGTTTCTTGCCCGCAAGGGCGTGCGCATGGTCGGCGTATCCGACAGCCGCGGCGCGGTGGCGGATGGAGAAGGACTCGATATCGAGGCGCTCGTTGCGTTAAAGCGTGAAGGCAAGAGCGTCAGCGACTTTAAAGGCGCGCGCGCCGTCGATCCTGAGGCGCTGATCGCCCTGCCCTGCGAAATCTTCATTCCGGCGGCGCGTCCTGACGTGCTGCGCGCCGACAATGTCGACATGCTCAATTGCAAATTGGTGGTGCAGGGCGCGAACATTCCGGCCACCGCCACAGCGGAACGCATGATGTTCGAACGCGGAATCGTCAGCGTGCCCGATTTCATCGCCAACGCCGGCGGCGTGATCTGCGCGAGCATCGAATATGCCGGCGGCGGCGAACGAGCGGCCTTCGCGGCGATAGAGGAAAAAATCGGACGCAATACGCGGCTCACACTGGAGCGATCGCGCGCGCTGAAAGTGGCTCCTGTCGACGCCGCAATGAAGCTTTCGACCGACCGGCTGCGCAAGATCATGCAACTGAGGCGCTGGCGGTAGAGCGCGCAGCGAAAAAGCGGGAACCGGTTTTTCGCGTAAAGCGCGCTCTAGAGCTTTGGAATTGATCACTTTGTCTGCATTTGGGCGATTCCGCCCGAATGCAGCGTGATCTAGACCCGCTCGATCGCGATCGCGGTGGCCTCGCCGCCGCCGATGCAGAGCGTCGCCACGCCCCTTTTTAAGTCCATCGCCTCCAATGCGGAAAGAAGCGTGACGATTATCCGCGCGCCCGACGCGCCAATCGGATGGCCGAGAGCGCAAGCGCCGCCACGGATATTGACCTTGTCGTGCGGCAGGTCCAAATCGCGCATGGCCGCCATTGCGACGACGGCAAACGCTTCATTGATCTCGAAGAGGTCGACGTCGCCGGTCGTCCAACCGACCCTATCCATCAGCTTACGGATCGCTTCAATCGGCATGACGGAAAAGCGGCTCGGCGCGCCAGCGACGGTGACATAGCCTCGGACGATCGCGAGCGGCTTCGCGCCGGCGCGCTCGGCGTCGTCGGCGCGCATCAGAGCGAGAGCCGCCGCCCCATCCGATATTGCGCTCGCGTTGGCCGCGGTGATCGTTCCGTCCTCCCTGAACGCCGGCTTGAGGCGCGAGATATCCTCCGCCTTCGCTTTGCCCGGCAGTTCGTCGCTGGCGATGGTTCGCGCATTGGCGCCTTTGCCGAGAGTGATCGGTGCGATCTCTTTAGTGAAAGATTGGTCGGCAGTAGCACGCTGGGCGCGCGCCAGCGAAGTCACAGCATATTCATCCTGCATCTCGCGGGTGAATTGATATTCGGTTGCGCAGTCCTCGGCGAAAGCGCCCATCAGCCGGCCTTTTTCATAGGCGTCCTCGAGACCGTCCAGGAACATGTGATCGAGAACCTTGCGATGGCCCATCCGGTAACCTGAGCGAGCGCGATCGAGCAGATAAGGGGCGTTGCTCATGCTCTCCATGCCGCCCGCGACAGCGATGCGCGCGCCTCCCGCCGCAAGCTGGTCGCTGGCGAGCATCACCGCCTTCATTCCTGAGCCGCACATTTTGTTGACGGTGACCGCGCCGGTCGTCTCCAAGAGTCCCGCGCCGAGCGCCGCCTGACGCGCCGGCGCCTGGCCAAGACCCGCTGAAAGGACGCAGCCCATCGCCACTTCCTCTATGTCGCTTGGGGCGAGTCCGGCGCGCGCGACGGCGGCTTCGATGGCATGGGCGCCGAGCTGCGGCGAAGATATGTCCTTCAGCTCTCCCAGAAACCCGCCGATCGGCGTGCGCGCGGCGCCGATGATGGCGACGGATGCGGCGGCGCTCATGACAATATCCTCATCTTCGGGCCCGTTAATTCTCCCAAGGAGAATATGGCGACGAATTCCAGCTTTTAAACATCGGCGGCGGCGTATCGTCGCCGGCAAGAATGTCTTCGATCGTTTCATCGCTCACCGCGTCGAGGCGATCTGGCGACCATTTCGGACGCCGGTCCTTGTCGATGATCGCGGCGCGAATGCCTTCATAGAGATCGTGAGTCTCGAGCATGCGGCACGCCGCCTTGAATTCATTGGCCAGACAGATTTCGAGACTGGGAGCCTGTCCGGCGCGCCGCAGCAAGGCGCGCGTGACTTTCAGCGCCGTCGGCGACTTCGATCCGATCTCCGCCGCCGCGCATAGCGAAAACTCCGACCCTTCGTGCGAGAAAGCCGCGATCACATCCGCGATCTTCTCATGCGCCGTCGCTTCAGCGAGGAATCTCCTGAAGGACGAAAGCGTGGAGACCCCCGGCTGGCATGAAAATCGCCGCAGCGTCTCGTCCACGTCCGCGGCGCGCTCGATCGTCGAAAGCTTTTCGATCAGGCGCTCGATATCTTGCAAACGGATCATGAGATCGGCGAGTCCGGCGCCGATGGCGTCGGCCGCCGTCACCGTTGCCGCCGACAGCGCCATATAGAGACCGACCGCGCCGGCGCGCGAGAGAAGCCAGCTCGCGCCCACGTCGGGAAAAAATCCGATGCCAACCTCCGGCATGGCGATTCGGCTGCGCTCCGTAACGATCCTGCGGTTGCCATGCGCGGAAATGCCGACGCCGCCGCCCATGACGATCCCATCCATGATCGCGACATAGGGTTTGGGAAAGGAGGCGATGCGGGCGTTGAGTTCGTATTCCTCCCGCCAGAAGTCGGCGAAACGCCACTTCTGCGCGGCCTCCAGCTCATAAAGAATCCTCACGTCGCCGCCGGCGCACAGGCCGCGATCGCCGGCTCCTGTGACGAGCACCGCGCTGACGCCGTCGCCATTCCCAAATTCGTCGAGCGCTTGCCGAAACGCCCGCACCATCGGCAGCGTCAGCGTATTCAGCGCCCGCGGCCGGTTGAGGACAATGCGTCCGAGCCGCCCCTCGCGCGAAGCGATGACGTCCATAGGCTACTTCAACAGCGCGCGCGCGATGATGACGCGCATGATTTCATTCGTTCCTTCGAGAATCTGATGGACGCGCAGATCGCGAACGATTTTCTCGACTCCATATTCGCTGAGGTAGCCATAGCCGCCATGCAACTGCAGCGCTTCATTGGCGACGTTAAAACCGGCGTCGGTGACGACGCGCTTCGCCATCGCGCAGAGCGTCGTGGCGCCTGGGGCCTTTGCGTCGAGCGCCAGCGCCGCGCGCCAAAGAAAGGTGCGCGAAACTTCAAGCTGTGTGGCCATGTCCGCGAGCCGAAACTGCAACGCCTGGAATTGGTCGAGCGCCTGTCCGAACGCCTTGCGCACGCTCATATAGCGCAAAGCATGATCGAAGGCCGATTGCGCGCCGCCGAGCGAGCAGGCGGCGATGTTCAGCCGCCCGCCATCTAGCGCCGCCATCGCGATCTTGAACCCGTCGCCCTCCTCCCCGATCAGATTTTTTGCGGGCACATGGCAGTCGTCGAAGATCACGGCGCGCGTCGGCTGGGCGTTCCATCCCATTTTCCGCTCAAGCGCGCCGAAGCTCAAACCCGGCGTTCCGCCTTCGACGATGAAGGCCGATATGCCTTTCGGGCCCGGTTCGCCGGTCCGCGCCATGACGACGTAAAGATGATCGTCGCCGCCCGCGCCGGCGCCGGAAATGAACTGTTTCGCGCCATTCAAGACATAGTCATCGCCGCTCTGCGTCGCATAGGCGCGCAGCGCCGCCGCGTCCGATCCGCTCCCAGGCTCCGTCAGGCAGTAGCTCGATAGAACTTCCATCGTCACGAGCTTCGGCAGCCATTTGTCGATCTGGCGCTCGCTTCCGAAAGCGTCGATCAGACTCGCGCACATGTTGTGAATCGAAAGATAGGCGGCAATCGTCGGACAGCCCATCGCGAGCGCCTCGAAGATCAGCACGCCGTCGAAACGCGTCAATCCGGCGCCGCCCGAAGCCTCCCGCACATTGATCGCCGCCATGCCCAGCGCGGCAGCGTCGCGCAGCGCGTCTACAGGGAAAACATGCTCGCGATCCCAATCAAGCGCAAAAGGCGCGAGGCGGTCGCGTGCAAAATTTCGCGCCATCTCGCGGATGGCCTCCTGCTCGGCGCTCAATTCAGAATAGGATGACATGTCGCCATTCACCGCAATGGTTGAGGTAAATCTGTCGCGGCGCGGCCTTTTGACAAGGCGTTGGCGCTCACCATCGGTCGGCCGGTTGATTGCATTTTGCGCCATAGGCCTGCGCGACGCGGCTCGCCGGCGCATGATCGAGCTGCGCACAGGCGAAGGTCCCCGCCGCCAAGAGTCGCTCGAGCGATACGCCGGTCTCAATATCCATCCGCTGCAGCATATAGACGACGTCCTCGGTCGCGACATTTCCCGCGGCGCCGGGCGCGAAGGGACAGCCGCCGAGGCCGGCGACCGAACTATCGACGACCTCGACCCCGACCTCAAGGCAGGCGAAAATATTGGCGAGCGCCTGTCCATAAGTGTCATGAAAATGCACCGCGATCCTGTCGAGCGGCGCGACCCGCGCCACGCGTTCGACCAGCCGGCGGGCTTGCAGCGGCGCGCCGACCCCGATCGTATCGCCGAGCGACACCTCGAAACATCCCATCTCCAGGAGCGCGCTGGCGACCGACGCGACCGCGACGCCATCAACTACTCCTTCGTAAGGACAGCCCAAGACGCAGGAGACATAGCCGCGCGCCAAAACGTCGTGTCGCCGCGCCTCTGCGACAACTTTGGCGTATCGTTCGAGACTTTCCTCAATCGAACAGTTGATATTGCGCTTGGAGAAGGTCTCGGAAGCTGCGGCGAATACGGCGATCTCCTTCGCTCCGGCCGAGAGGGCGTCGGAGAGTCCGCGAAGGTTTGGGACGAGCACGGCGAGCCGCAGATCTTTTTTTAAGACCAGCGCGAGCGTTTCGTCCGTATGCGCCATTTGCGGCACGGCTGTCGGCGAGACGAAGCTGCCGGCTTCGATGCGCGTCAGTCCCGCTGCCCCAAGACGATTGATGAGTTCGGCGCGGACTCGCGGTGATAGCGTCACTTTCTCGTTCTGCAGACCATCGCGCGGGCCGACTTCAACGATGCTGACGCGGGAGGAAAGGCTCATGCGCCTTCCCTTCGCATGAGCGTAACGAGTTCAGCGCCTTCCTTCGCCATGTCGCCCGCTGCGTAGGCGACGCTCTTGACTATGCCTTCATGCGGCGCAGCCATGGCGATCTCCATTTTCATCGCCTCCAGAACAACGAGCGTCTCGCCCTTGCTGACCGCATCGCCCTGTTTCACCGCGACGCGGGTGACCGTCGCCGGCATCGGCGCAAGCACACGTTCGTCGGACGGACCTTGGCTCTGAGCGGATGTCGCTGCTTGCAGCCAATTCAAGACATTATTCCTGCCACGCAGAATGATGACCAGGCCGTCATCAACGTCAACGGTTCCGACCTCGTGCTTCACCCCGTTGACAAGCAGAAGGAGGCGATCTCCCATCTTCTGAACGTTTACCGGCGTCTCGACCCCGCCAAAATTCAAAGAAAAGCCGCCGTGCTGCGGGCGCAGGATTTGCGCAGTTAGCTTTCGATTCGCCTGCGTAACGGCGAATTCATAGCCGGCGCGGTCATAGAGCCGCCATGCGTAAGTTTCGGCCCACGGCGACCATTCATCGCCGGCCGCCGTGCTCGCTTCTCGCGCGGCGCGCCGAACGTCGGCCAGGAAAACTGACGCCGCCGCCGCAACAAGGACGCGATCCAGATCCAAGTCCGTTTCAGCAGGGGCAGTCAGCGCGTCAATAGTGTTCGTGACGAACTCGGTGTCGTAATCGCCTCTCGCCATCGCATCGCTCTTGGAAATCGCCCTCAGCAGATCGAGATTGGTCGAGACTCCGACGATCTCGACCTCTTCGAGCGCCGCCTGCAGGCGCGCCAGCGCCTGAGCGCGGTTCTCGCCATAGACGATCAGCTTCGCCAGCAGCGAGTCGTAATAAGGCGTGACGAGATCCCCGGCGCGAACGCCCGAGTCGATGCGCAGGAACGCCGCGCGCTGCGGCGCCCGAAAGTGGATGAGTTCGCCGGCCGAGGGAATGAATCCGCGCGCGGGGTCTTCGGCGCAGAGTCGCGCCTCGATCGCGCAACCGCTTAACTTCAGATCATTTTGAGTCAATGGGAGCGGCGCACCGCAAGCGACGCGCAGCTGCCATTCGACGAGATCCTGGTTCGAAACCATTTCCGTCACCGGATGTTCGACCTGCAGCCGCGTGTTCATTTCGAGAAAATAGAAATGGTCGTCGCCAACCAGAAATTCGACCGTGCCGGCGCCGACATAGCCCGCCGCGCGCGCCACCCGGACCGCCGCCTCGCTCATCTTCTGGCGCAACGACGACGACAGTCCTGGCGCCGGCGTCTCTTCGATGATCTTTTGGCGCCGGCGCTGCAACGAGCAGTCACGCTCATGAAAGGATATCACGTCGCCGTGCGAGTCGGCGAAGATTTGGATTTCGACGTGCTTATAGCCGGAGAAGTATTTTTCAATGAACAGCGTATCGTCGCCAAAGGCGGCGCGCGCTTCGCGCCGGGCGCTTTCGAGCGCCGACGACAATTCATCGGGCGATTGAACGATGCGCATGCCCCTGCCGCCGCCGCCGGCCGACGCCTTGACGAGCAGCGGAAAGCCGAGGGCGCGCGCGGCTTCGGCAAGTTCGGCGTCATCGCCGCCGCTTGAACCAGGCGCTACAGGCGCTCCCGCCTCAGCCATCGCCGCCTTGGCGGCGCTCTTTGAGCCGAGCAGCCGCATCGCGCGTGGCGGAGGACCAACGAAAATCAATCCATTCGCCGCGCAGCTTTCTGCGAAATCCGCGTTCTCGGAAAGAAAGCCGTAGCCGGGATGTATCGCGTCGGATCCGGAACGCTTCGCGACATCGATGATCTTCTCGATCGACAGATAGCTGTCGAGCGCCGGGGCAGGTCCGAGGAGATAGGCTTCGTCGGCCAGTTCGACATGCAGCGCATGCGCGTCCACTTGCGAATAAACGGCGACTGTCGCGACGCCCAGCCTCTTTGCCGTCCGCATGATCCGGCAAGCGATCTCGCCGCGGTTCGCGATGAGGAGCTTGCGCATCATCTCAATCGACCGCGATCCAGTTTGGCTGGCGTTTTTCGAGAAATGCGGAAAGGCCTTCCTGCGCCTCGGCGCTCGATCGTCGCGCGGCGAGACGATGTGCGGCCTCGCGCAACAGCTCCGCCTCGACGCCGTGACCGTCGCATGCCGCAAAGAAGCTCTTCACATCCGCCTGCGCGTCAGGCGCGCCGCGCAGCAAATCGGCGACGATGGTTTCATGCGCCAGGCCGAGCTCCAACCTTGGCGTCACGCGATGAACGAGACCCAGCCTTTGCGCCTCGGCGGCCGAGAACCGCTCTGCCGTCAACGCATATCGACGCAGCTGCCGCAGGCCGATCGCACGGATGAGAAAGGGCGAGACGATCGCCGGAAGCAATCCGAGCCGGACCTCGCTGAGCGAGAAAGACGCGTCATCAGCGGCGATGACGATATCACAGCACGCCAGCAGACCGACGCCCCCGCCGACCACGACGCCCTTGGCCAGAGCGATCGTGGGTTTTGACGTCGTATCCAGAGCATGCAGCATTCGCGCGAGCGCCAAAGCGTCCTGTTCATTGGCGTTGGACGAAGCTTGCGCGACGCTGATCATCGCGCCGATATCGCCGCCGGCGCAAAAATAGTCTCCGGCGCCTTCGAGCGTAATGATCCGAATGTCGGCGCGCGCGTCCAATGTTTCGGCGGCGTCCTTGAGCAGGCCGATGAGCTCCGGATCGAGCGCGTTGCGCTTCTCGGGCCGATTGAGCGTCAAAGTCGCTACGCCTTTCGTGTCGATCGATTGCAGCAAAGCGGTCATGAAAGTTCGCTCACATACGAAACAGGCCGAAGCGCGTCTCCTCGATCGGCGCCTTCAGCGCGAAAGATAGGGCGAGAGCGATGGTTCGTCTCGTGTCGAGCGGATCGATGACGCCATCGTCCCAAAGCCGCGCGCTCGAATAGAGCGGCAGGCTTTGGCGCTCATATTGTTCGCGGATGGGGCGGGCGAATTCTTCTTCCTCGGCCGCCGAAAATTCCTTCTTGCGTTTCTCCATGGCTTCCCGCTTGACGCGGGTCAGCACGCTCGCCGCCTGCTCGCCGCCCATGACGCCGATGCGCGCGCCGGGCCACATCCACAGGAATCGCGGTGAATAAGCGCGTCCGCACATCGCGTAATTGCCGGCGCCAAAGCTGCCGCCGACGATGATCGAGAGCTTCGGAACCGCTGCCGTCGCCACCGCCGTCACCATTTTCGCGCCTTCCTTGGCGACCCCCGCGCTTTCATATTTCGCGCCGACGATGAAGCCGGTGGTATTGTGCAGGAAGAGCAGCGGCGTTTTGCGCCGCGCGCATAGTTCGACGAAATGCGCACCTTTTTGCGCGCTCTCGGGAAACAACACGCCATTATTGGCGACGATCCCGACCGGATAGCCATGGATATGCGCGAAACCCGTCACCAGCGACGCGCCATAGAGCTTGCGGAATTCGTCGAATTCGCTGGCGTCGACGAGGCGCGCGATCACTTCGCGGATGTCGAACTGCTTTCGCGGGTCCTGCGGCAGCAGGCCGTAGATTTCGGCTGGGTCGTAATAAGGCTCCGCAGGCTGCCTCACCGCAACCTTCACGGTCCCCGCAGGGCCGAGATTGCCGACGATGTCCCGCGCGATCTCCAAGGCATGCGCGTCATTCTCAGCACAATGATCGGCGACGCCCGAACGTCGGCAATGCACCTCTGCGCCGCCGAGCTCCTCGGCGCTCACGACCTCGCCGGTCGCCGCCTTGACGAGCGGCGGCCCCGCCAGAAAGATCGCGCCTTGATTGCGGACGATGATGGCTTCGTCGCACATCGCCGGCACATAGGCGCCGCCGGCCGTGCACGAACCCATGACGATCGCGATCTGCGCAATGCCCCGCGCGGACATCGTCGCCTGATTAAAGAAAATGCGGCCGAAATGATCCCGGTCGGGAAAAACCTCCTCCTGGCTCGTCAGATTGGCGCCGCCGGAGTCGACAAGATAGAGGCAGGGCAAATCGTTTTGGGCCGCGATCTCCTGGGCGCGCAGATGTTTCTTGACGGTTAAGGGAAAGTAGACGCCGCCTTTGACCGTGGCGTCATTGGCCACGATCATGCATTCGCGCCCGCGCACCCGTCCAATGCCGGCGACGACCCCAGCCGCCGCGACACGCCCGTCATACATGCCATGCGCGGCGAAGGGCGCGATTTCGAGAAAGGGCGACAGAGGATCAATGAGTGCGTCGATGCGCTGACGCGCCAGCATTTTCCCGCGCGCGAGATGGCGCTTGCGCGCCGCCTCGTCGCCGCCGAGCCGAATCTCCCCGGCAATCCGCTTCAGCTCCGCGACCCGCTCGGCCATGAATTGGTAATTCTTCGCGTATTCCGCGTCCTTCGAATTCACAAGGCTGTCGAGACGGGGCATGTGCTCAATCCAAGGTCAGGCCGTCTCCTGAAAGAGTTCGCGCCCGATCAACATGCGCCGGATTTCGCTTGTTCCGGCGCCAATCTCGTAAAGCTTGGCGTCGCGCAGCAATCGGCCGGTCGGATAGTCATTCATATAGCCGTTGCCGCCGAGGCATTGAATCGCTTCCAGCGTCATCCATGTCGCGCGCTCGGCCGCGAATAATATTGCGCTCGCGGCGTCCTTTCGCGCCACGCGGCCGCGATCGCACGCCTTGGCGACGGCATATACATAGGCGCGTGTCGCCATGACCGCGGTATACATGTCGGCGAGCTTGCCCTGCATCAGCTCGAACTCGCCGATCGGGTGACCGAACTGCTTGCGTTCATGCACATAGGGCAGCACGACATCCATACAGGCCTGCATGATTCCCAGAGGTCCGCCGGCAAGCACCGCGCGCTCGTAATCCAGGCCGCTCATCAGCACATTCACGCCGCGTTCGGGCAGCCCCAGCACGTTTTCTTCCGGAACCTCGCAATCCTCGAACAGGAGTTCGCAGGTGTTGGAGCCGCGCATGCCGAGCTTGTCGAGCTTGGCGCCAGAAGAAAAGCCTCGGAATCCCCGCTCGACGATAAAGGCGGTGATGCCATGTGGCCCTGCGCCAGGGTCCGTCTTGGCGTAGACGATCACGACATCGGCGTCGGGACCATTGGTCACCCACATTTTGCTGCCGTTGAGTAGGTAACGATCGCCGCGCTTGATCGCGCTGAGCCTCATGTCGGTGACGTCGGACCCAGCGCCGGGCTCCGACATCGCCAGAGCCCCGACGTGATGGCCAGCGACAAGGTTCGGCAGATAGCGCTGCTTCTGTTCTTCGGAGCCGTTGCGGTGAATTTGGTTGACGCAAAGATTGGAATGCGCCCCGTAGGACAAGCCCACCGAAGCCGAAGCGCGGCTGATTTCCTCCATGGCGAGGACATGTTCGAGATAGCCCATTCCCGACCCGCCGTAGCGCTCGTGAACGGTCAGTCCCAGCGCGCCGAGCGCGCCGAGCTTGGGCCAAAGGTCCGAAGGGAAGGCGTTTTGCGCATCGATCTGCTGGGCCAGCGGCGCAATTTCCGCAGTCGCGAAGGCTTCAGTCGCGCTACGCACGCGATCGGCGACGTCGCCGAGATCGAAGTCGAAGGTAGGCGTCCAGTGGCGCATGCGCATCTCCGATGGCGCACGGGGATAGAGCCTATATTTTCTCGCGCCGACGAAGTTTCAAGCTGCGGCAGGGCTGAGTCGATTACCGGGTGCGGCCGGGCTGGGCGTCAAGCACCTGCTGATCGACCGAGAGGGCGAGCGTGCCGAAATTCGTCTCGAACATGCGGACGAGCCGTTCCGCCATCTGGTTAAAATCCTCGCGCGACGACCAGGTCTGGACCGGATCGAGCATTTTCTTATCAACGCCCGCCGCAGACGCCGGCACGCTCAAACCAAATGACTGATCAGTCCGGAAGTCGCCTTGCGCGAGGGAGCCGTCCAGCGCGCCCTGCAGCAGCGCGCGGGTCGCCGCGATCGGCATCCGGCGCCCGACGCCGTAAGGACCGCCGGACCAGCCGGTATTGACCAGCCAGCAGTTCGCTTGGCTGGTCAAAATGAAGTCCCGCAGCAGGTCGGCGTATTCGGTCGGCCGACGCGGCATGAAGGGCGCCCCGAAGCAGGCGGAGAAGGTCGCTTGTGGCTCCTTGACGCCGCGCTCCGTCCCCGCGACTTTGGCGGTATAGCCCGAGAGAAAATGGTACATGGCCTGCGCGGGGGTCAATCGGGCGATCGGCGGCAGGACGCCAAAGGCGTCGCAGGTCAGCATCACGATATTGCGCGGATGGCCAGCGCGGCGAGTGGCCGAAGCATTGGGAATATAGCCGAGCGGATAGGCGATCCGCGTATTTTCGGTTTTCGAATCGTCGTCGAAATCGAACCCGCCGGCGCACGGATCGTACGAGACATTTTCGAGGATCGCGCCGCGTCGATGCGACGCCGCAAAAATATCGGGCTCGGAGTGCTGCGACAGGCGAATCGCCTTGGCGTAACAGCCGCCTTCAAAATTGAAGAGGCCGCTTTCGTCCCATCCATGCTCGTCGTCGCCGATCAGGCTGCGCGCCGGATCGGCGGACAGAGTCGTCTTGCCGGTCCCGGAGAGCCCGAAGAACACCGCCGACCCGTCGTCGCCGTCATTGACGGCGCAGTGCATCGGCAGCACGCCTTTCGCAGGCAGAACATAATTAAGATAGGTGAAGATCGATTTCTTGATCTCGCCGGCGTATTGCGTGCCGCCGATCAAGACGACGCCTCTTGAAAAATCGATCGCGATCACCGTGCCGGAACGACAGCCGTGGCGCGAGGGGTCCGCCTGAAATGACGGGAGATCCAGTACCGTCAATTCCGGTTCGAAGCTTTGGGAGGCGCCGTCGGCCGGAACGAAGAGATGCCGCGCAAAGAGCGCGTGCCAGGCAAATTCGGTGAAAACGCGAATGTTGAGCTGATGCGTCGGGGTCGCGCAGGCGTGAAGGTCCTGAGCGAAGAGGCTCATCCGACGCGCATGCGCGGCCATGTCGTCGTAAAGCCGATCGAATTGCGCGGGCGTTATCGGCTGATTGTTGTCCCACCAGATGGTCTGGTCGGTCAGCGCGTCGCAAACGATGAATTTGTCCTTCGGCGAACGGCCCGTGTGAAGGCCCGTTTCAACCACAAGCCCGCCAGTCGAAGCCGCAAGTCCCTCGCCGCGCCGTAGGGCTTCGTCGTAAAGCTCCCTCTCCTCGCAATTGCGACGCGCCCGAGCGGAAAGGTCCAGGTCGTCAAAAGCTGAAATCCCGACGTCATCCGCCCGCCACATCGCCGCGTTCGCCATGCTGAATTTTCCTCGCCGGCCGCTGAATGCAAGATGAATCGCATATAAGCGCCGGATAAGCGCAAGCGCTTTCAAGAAATAAAGCGTGGATGACTCGATTCAAGGCGCAGTGGGACGCGCCAGGACGTAGAGTTAAGGCGGCGTGAACACGATCCTGCACAGCAAGCGAACGACATAGGCGATCAAAGCGACGCCTAAGCTAGCCGCGAATCAGGTTTTCGATAAAAATCCACGAAGGCGCGGCGCCGGCGCTGAAGTTTGAAGCAGTCGAGTTTAAAGGAGCGCCGCCGCGCTTATGCCTGACCGCGCACGAGCGCCGGCTAACCCAGCTCGGAAACGCGCACAAATAACCAGTAGACGCCGAAGCAGGCGATGATCGCCGAGCAGAGCTTGACCAGCAGCGGACTGCGCCGCCCATGGCTGAACATCTTGTCGGCCAAGAGCAGCAAGGGGAGGACGATCAGCACGACGCCAATCTGACCGACCTCGACGCCGATATTGAAGCTCGCCAAAGCCGGCACGATGGCGCGCTGGGGCACGCCGAGTTCGATGAGGCCGCTTGCGAAGCCGAAGCCATGGATAAAGCCGAAGGCGAAAGTATCATGCCAGCGCCCGTCGACCCTTCGCGAAAAGAAATTCTCGACCGCGACATAGATGATCGTGAGCGCGATCGCGATCTCCACCCAATGGCTCGGCAGATTGACGAGTTCCAGCGCCGCGAGCGACAGCGTCACCGAATGCGACACCGTGAAAGCCGTCACGATCTTGACGACCGGCCAGATGCGCGTCGCCCACAGCATCACGGCGATCAGGAAGCACAAATGATCATAGCCGGTCATGATATGCTCGACGCCGGCCGAGAAGAATTTCGGCGCGAGCTGCCAGGGCGTCAGCAGCGGCTTGGAAAGATCGATCATCGGATCGCCGGGATAGATCATGACCTGTCCGGGCGCCGGCTCCCGGCCCATGCGCTGCGCCTCGGTCAGATTGGATTCGTCGCGCTTCTCGCCGATGCTGACGAGATGTTTCGCCCGTGGCCCCTGCGCTTCGAGAAGTCTCGCGGGGTTGTAATAGATCTGCCCCTGAACGGCGCTGCAATCCATTTGCAGCACGACTTTCGAGTCATAAGGATTTGTGGGGTCTTCGCCGACCGAAACGACCGCGCTCGGACAGGTTTGACCCTCCGCATTCTGCAGATCGACTCGTTGCTGAATGAACTTGCCGATCATCCCTTCGATGACGCCCGGCTCGGTCAGATCGACGTCGCTCTTCGGCTTGTTCTCGGCGAACATGCGCTCGATGTCGGTCCCCAGAAAGCCCACCTCGACGCGATAATGTCCCTGCCCTTCCGGCACGATGCGGCTGCTGGAAATATCCGCCGTATGGGCGTGGGCCGCCGACGCAGTCGCGATAAACGCCAAAACCGCCGTCAGCGCACGAATTGGCGACCACATCATTGGGGCGCTCCCTTGACGCGCCGCGAGCCCGCGGCGTATGCACTTTATTTAAAAGTTGCATACCCGGAGAGAGGGACAAGCTCAAGTCGGCCGGTCGCGCATCGCAATCCATAGCGCGTCGTCCGGATGGCGTCGCCGGTCGGGTCTATGACAATATAAAATGCCGGTCGCGCAGCCCCAACATACTCTTTGCTCGCGAGCCGGCCGGCAATGGCTATTGGACTTCGCTGGATGAGGACGAGCGCATACGCAGGATTTTGGATTTTCGCCAGTCGGCGGTCGCGCATTCCATCATTCGTCGGGGCGTTCCTCTTGACCGCAGCGATGTCCGCAAGCGCGGCGGCGAGCAAAACTGACTCGGATATCTCGCCAACCAGGCGCGATCAGCAACTCGGCGCCGCTCCGGCGATTGAACTCACCGGTCCCTTTCGCCCGCCTCGAGAATCTTCGCAGCCGGCGATGATGCTGGCGCACGCCATCGTCGTCCGCACCTCCCCGGCGCAAGGCGGCGTCGGCGCCGAGGATATCGGAAAGGTGGACGTGTGGTATGACGCCGGCATTCGCGACGCCTTCGCCGCCCTGGCGGTCGTGAGCGCCGCGGGCGAAAGAGTCGACAAGCGCGACGCGGCGATCGACAGCGCCGATCCGAGCCATGTCTCGGTAAGCGTCAATCGCTTGACTCCCGGCAAATATACCGTTCGCTATCGGGCGCTATCCGCAGACGGCCATCTCGTCAGCGGCGCGTGGGAATTCGAGGTGCGCCCTTGAGGCTCGCGACGGCGGGCGATGGGCGGTCAAAAGAACAATGCGAAAATTGCTCTTCGGCATAAGAATAGGGAAGCGCAGGCGATGAGTCCGGGACGTCTGAACTTACTGGTATTCGCGGGCATCGTTCTGCTCATCGGCGTCAACGGCGCGGCGTTTTCTTATCGCCTATGGCTTCCGGCGCTCAATCAATATGTCGCCGACTTTTGGAAGGCGCATACGCTGAAACCGGCGGAGAAGGCCGGCGACCGCACGATTGCGGAATGTCTTGGCGTCAGCGATTTCTACTCGGTGCACCTCACGACCTATTTCCTGCCGGATTCCGAAGAGAGCGCCGGCGGCGCGACCGACGATCTGAGCAAATATGACGAATATTGCGATCGTGTGCCGGGAACGGGAAAGGTGATTTTTTCCGTCACGCTCATGGAAAAGGAAGCGAGAAACGAATCCGTCGCGCTGTCTTTTTATCAGGTTGAATCCGACGGCGGCCTCAAACAGATCAGCGCCATGCCGGCCCGGCCGAGCTCAGGCGGCTTTATCACTTTGGAATCGACCGTCGCGCACAAAGGAAAATATTTGCTCAAGCTTACTTTCGGCGAGGCGAAAAACGCCGAGGACACGATCGAGATGCCGATCTTGGTCGGGCAATGAGCAAGACGCGCAAAGCGAACAGGCGCGATTTCTCGCTATTTCGCGCGCCGTCGCGCGCGGCGCCTTTGTCGCCACCTTAAAAAGCCTGTGACGTAAAGCGCCAGCGGCGTCAGCCCGACAAATAAAACGATCGAACGTCCCATCGCGCCGAAAGCTTCGCCCGAATGCAGCGGGAAAAGCCATTCGAGAAATGTCTCGCCGGCGGTGAAGCCATTGCGATCTTGGACATGGAGAATTTTGCCGCTGTACTGATCGACGCCGACATTTCGGTTTGTTTTGGTTTGGTTCGGTTCATCGTCCGATTGCTTGCCCACGACATAAACGCCGCTTGGCGCGCTGGGCAGAAGAATCCAGTGGAGCCTTCCGTCTGGAAAGATTTTGTCGGCGGCGGCAACAGCCGCATTTACGCCGATCGGCGACTGGCCTGGAAGCGGCGTCGATTTCCCGAATTCAGGATCTGGACGCACGGGAGAAAACAAAGCCGTCGCCGACCGCGTCGCCGGCTTGAAGATCATCGCGGCGCCGGTGAACAGCGTGACCAGCAAAATAGCGGCGCAATATATGCCGACGCTCCGGTGCACGTCGAAGACGAGCCGTTCGGCGCTGGCGCCCCATTTGATTTTCAAGCCCAGTCGCCAGTCGCCAGTGAGCGGGAACCACAGATAAAGTCCGATCAGGATGGAAATGAATACGAGTATGGCGAGCGAGCCCAGCACATAGGCGTTGTTGACTCCAAGCAGCAGCGTCCAATGAAAGGTCATGATGATCGGGATGAGCGGCTGCGAAAACGTCCTGTCGCCATGTTGATAAATCCGCCGCCCCAGGACCTTCGCGGTGTAGGGGTCGACGAACAGCTGATAAACGTCAGTTTCGAGATCGTCCGTCTCGACCATATAGGTGATTGCCGCGGCCGATCCCGGTTGGCGCGGCATGGTCAGTCTTTCCGCCTTGCCGTCGGCCGGCATCGCCGCAACAGCGGCGCCGAGAATTTCGTCGGGCGAGCGGTAAGAGGCCTTTGCCGGCGTATCGACGCGCATGATCGCGGCGTTCAGCATTTCGTCGATATTTTCGCGAAACGCGAGAATGGCGCCGCTCAGCCCGACGATTACGAACACCGCCCCAACGAAAAGGCCAATGGTTCGATGAATCTGCAAAAAGACTTTGCGTGCGACGTCGCGTCGCCGGCCGATGCGCGACGGCGACGCCGCCCCCTCGGGGCCGGCTTCGAACGTTCTCTCAACCATCGCGCTAGCTTCAGTCCGCCGGCGCGTTCGCGCCTCTTCGCACCCAATCCCACCGGTTTCGGGCGACCTTGTCAACCGAAGCTGCGGCGCTCAGCGATGCACGGAGTTCGGCGACGGCGCATGCTTAGCGATGACGTCACTTCCTCTCTCGCCGTCGCTCAATGAGCAAATACACGGCTCCGCCAATCGCGATAATTGCCCAGGTCGCGACCGCGAGGAGCCATGTTTGTCCGCTCCACATTTCGCCTTCCCGCGAGCTGCGGCCTCAAGTCGCGCGCCTGTTTGGCGGAGGTCCGCAACGCTTTCCAGCGTTCCCGCCGGCGCGCGGAACTTGCGGCGACTTGATGGTCACGCCGCCAAAGTATGAAAAATATAAGATAGCATCATACCGAAATTGTCAAGGAATTCCGCTCCGGCCTCGGGGTTTATCGAGCACGCGCCGCAAAATCCGCGAGGAAACTGCATCGCGCGTGATCCGCGAATTGCTTCGACTCCCGCGAAGTTCTCCTGTAGTTGCCATTATCTTCAGCTATTGCGGGCGCCATCCTCGAGAAGGCTTCCGAGAGCCTTTGAGAAGAGTCAAAAAGAAGTGGAGGAAAAATGAAAAAGGATGTCTGCAAGGGAGCAACCTTGGCGATCGCCGCTGTTTCAATCGTTCTGGCCGGCGCCGCGGCGCCCGCCAAGGCCGCCTCAACCGGCAAGGTGCATTGCCTGAGCGCCAACAGTTGCAAGGGCAAGGCCGATTGTCATTCGCCAAAGAACGCCTGCAAGGGCATGAATTCCTGCAAGGGCCAGGGCTGGATCTTCATGGAGTCCGACGCCGCCTGCGAAGCGGCGGGCGGGAAGGTTCTCGACTGATCCGTACGAGCTTTACGAAAGGAGCGCGCTCCGGTCCGAGCCATTTGGTCCGTGGTCTAGGTTCGGGCGTTCATAGCGGCGATCTTGCCGGGCCGAAATCGCCGCTAATTTAAGTCCTGTCTTTGGCATAAAGGACGGGAGACAGCCCATGTCGACAATGATCCAGCGCTCGACTTATCGTGAGCGCGCCGCTTTTGGCTTGATCGACGACATCGGCGGCGTCGCGACGGTCCTTCTCGCGGTCTTCGGGTTGGCGGGTCTCTATGCGCCGATCCTGGCGGCAATCGCGACAATCCTTTTCGGCGTCGCGCTCTTGGTGCAGGGAAGAGCGCTACTCGCGCAATATACTCAGGCTTCGGTTGAGGTCGCCGCGAAGACCCCGTTCATCGACTCCGCCGCAGCAGTCCGTTTCGCCGTCATTCTGCTCGGCGCCGGCGGCGCTGCGCTCGGCGTGCTGGCGTTGCTCGACGTGAACTCGGCCGTGCTGACGCCAATCGCATCAATCATATTCGGGGCGGGACTCGTCTTGAGCAGCGCCTCTGCATGGCATCTCAACGCCGTCAGACGCGCGGCCGCAACAGGCGAATCGAGCGCAAGAGACATGCTCGCCAATCAATTGGCGTTAGATTCATTTGGCGTTCAGACCTTTGCAGGATTGACCGCGATGATCCTTGGCGTTCTTGCCACGTTGGGCGTGACCTACGACCTTACATTCAACCTCGTTGCGTTGCTCATTCTCGGCTCGGCGCTGATCCTCAAAGGAAGCAGCCTCAACGCTATCCTTCTCAGTTTTATGCATCAGGTTTGACAGCGGATGAGCGCGACGCCGACGCCGAGACCGCCGCAATCGCGTTGATCGGGCTTGACTGAGTGAATCCGACCCTAATTGGAGTTGCGCGTTGTCCCGCCAAGAAGCGACACCGCAAGCGTGGAGATGATGCCATGTCCCTTACCTCTCGTCGAGAATCGGCATATCGCGAAACTGCGGCCTATGGCGGCCTTGCAGACGCAATCGGCGGTCTAGCCACTGTCGTCATCGCCATCGTGGGCCTTGCAGGCGTGAACGCGCCGACGATGGCCGCAATCGACACGATCGTTTTTGGCGCCGCGCTGCTGATTCTGGCGGGAACCATGCTGTCGGAATACGCTCGCATCATCTTCCCGGCCGGCGCAACGGCTTCCCAGGTTGAGGCGTTTGGCGGCAGTAGCCTGTCCGTCGTTTTCCTCGCCGGCGTCGCCGGCATTGTTTTAGGCGTTCTCTCATTGCTGGGCATCGAGCCTTTTGTATTGATCCCAATCTCAACCATCGCCTTTGGGTCCGCTTTGCTCCTCAGCAGCAATGCCGTGTGGCAGTTGCGCGCGCTCAGCCAAGAATCGTCGAGAGCCAAAGGCGGAGCTAAACTGTCAAGCGGCGAAATTCTCGCGAGCGAAATGGCCTTCGGCTCGGCCGGCGTTCAGGCGCTGTCGGGCTTGGCCGTGATCGTGCTCGCCGTTCTTGCGTTGGTCGGGGTCGCGAATGATCTGACTTTGAATCTTGTTGCGCTGCTTGCGCTTGGCGCCACAATCGTCTTTACGGGCGGCAGTCTGAGCGCGACATTACTCAACTTTATGCGCACGCCGTGAATGAGCGTCGATGAGCGGCGGCCACAACAGGTCGCCGATTATCGATGGAACACGGCGATCGCCAATAAGAGCGCGAGCAACACGCAGAGCGTCTGCCAGAAAATGACAGGGTTGCGTTCGTAAAGAGACTTCTTGCGCGGCGTGAGCGGCTGCGCGCGCGCTGAACCGTTCTCGAGTTCGAAGGCAAATTCCAATACGTCGCCAAAACGATCGCGGCGCTCGACTCCGATCGCTTTAAGGATCGCCGCGTCGAGCCAGGCGGGAAGATCGGGCCTCTTTTGGGCGAGCGGCAGGGGTTTCGCGAAACGCGGTCTGCTGAAAGGCTCGATTTCGCCGTAAGGGTAGCCGCGGCTGAACATGCGATAGACCGTCACCCCGAAGGCGAATAGATCGGATGCTTCATCGCCGGCGGCGCCGTCGAACAGCTCCGGCGCCATATAGCTCGGCGTGCCGGGCGCATGCGCTTCCGGCAAATTCTCAAGATGCTCCGCGCGACAGACGCCGAGATCGACGAGCCGCAGCCCGCCGTCCTTCAGCAGGATGACATTGTCCGGCTTGATATCGCGATGGATGACGCCGGAGCGATGCAGGGTTGCGATGGCGCGCGACAGGCGCGCCGCGATCGAGACGCCTTCGGCAAGGTCGATTCGCGGCTCGCGTCGCAGCCGCCCTTCGAGAGTCTCTCCATCGTAAAAGGGCATGACCGAATAGAGCCGGCTTTGTCGGCCGGGGAGCAGTTCAATGACTTCGCCGACGAACGGACTTCTCACCCGCGCCGCGACCCACGCTTCGTTGACAAAGGCCATTCGGTAGGAGTCGTCGTCGGCGACGCGCGGATGCGGAAACTTCAGCACGACCGATTTTCCGTTCTGCAGATCGGTCGCCCGCATCAGTCGGCTGTAACGACCTTCCGACAGAAGCGCGTCAATTCGAAAATCGTCGACCACATCTCCCATCGACGGCAATTCTCGAATCGGCAGGCCCGCAAAGGCGCGCGACAAGGCTTGCTCGTCGGCAGGCGGCATATCGACGACGTCGACGACAAGCGCCGTGACATTGTCGTTGCTGCCCAATTCCAGCGCCGCTTCAACGATCCTCTCGGAAGTTTCCTGCGGCGCGCGCCGTTCAGCGAGAAGAGCACTGAGCCTGCCGTCAGGCAAGACGCCGTGTACGCCATCCGAACACAGCAGAAATCGATCATGGAGATTGAGACTGTGCAGCCCATGATCGAACAGCAGCGCATCCTCGAAACCAACGGCGCGACGCAGCACATGCGCGAAATCGCCCTGGCCGAAGGTATGATCCTTGGTCAATCTTTCGATTCCATCGCCGGCCAGTCGATAGATGCGCGTGTCGCCGACATGTAGGATGAAGGCGCTGCGGCGCGACAGGATCAGCGCGCTGAATGTCGTCGCCATTCCTTCGAGAGCAGGGTCGACTCTCGACTGAGCCGCGATCCAGCCATTCGCCGCTTCCAGCGAGCGGGCGGCGGCGCGCGCGACGCCCAAAGTCTCCGGTTGCGCATAATAGCCGTCGATGAAGGCGCGCACTGTCGTTTCAGCAGCCGCGCGTCCGCCTTTGTGACCGCCGACGCCGTCGGCGACGGCGGCGACGACGCCTGGCAAGGCGCCGCCGCCGCAGGGACCGAAGCAAAGGGCGACATAGTCCTGATTGTCAGGCCGCCGGCCCTTTTGCGTCGCAAAGCCCGCTTCGACTTGTAAATCATGAACGACGCGGACTGACACGCAGGTTTCTCAGCTCAGATGCGCGCGCCGGAAACGGCGCCCCAGGTCGTGCGCCAGCGCGTTTTCACGAAGATCAAGCCTACGAGACCGAGCAGCGCAAGGAAACCAAAGAAGCCGAAACCGACCATGAAGCCGCCGGTCGCTCCCTTGGAAAGGGCGAGAGTTTTGGCGAGGAAATAGCCGCCGAATCCGCCGGCGGCGCCAACAAGCCCGGTCATCGCGCCGATCTCCCGGCGGAAGCGCTGCGGCAGCAGCTGAAACACCGCGCCATTGCCCATGCCGAGAGACAGCACGCCGATGGAGAACAGCGCCACCGCCGCGAAAGCGACGGGCGGCAGCTGCAGCAGGCTCCATCCCGCGACGCCCTTCGCCGGCGCCGGTCCGGCCGGAAGGAAGGCGACGCCGAAATAGCAGGCGGAGACGATGACGAAGAGAAACGACAAAGTCTTCACCCCGCCGATGCGGTCCGCGATGTAGCCGCCAACCGGCCGGAAACCCGAACCGAAAGCGACGATCAGCGCGACCATCAATCCCGCGGCGACTCCCGTCGCGTGATATTGCGTCGTGAAATAGAGCGGAAGCGCCGAGGCGAGACCGACAAAGCCGCCGAAGGTGATGAAGTAGAAGAACATGAACCAGCGGCTGTCAGAGTCCGCGAGCATTTTGCCATAGCTGGAAAAATCGGTCTGCGTTTTGGCGCCAGGCGCGTCCTTGGCGGCGACGGAATAAATGACCAGCACCAGCACCATCAACGCCAGCAGAACGCCATAGACCATCCGCCAGCCGTAAGCCTCGGCGATCGATGGCGCAAAAAGCGTGTCGAGCACCACGCCCATATTGCCGGCGCCGGCGATGCCCATCACCAGACCCTGATATTGCGGCGGATACCAACGGCCGGCCTGCGGCAGAGCGACGGCGAAGGAGGCGCCGGCAAGCCCGAGCGAAAGACCAAACAGCGCGATCGCGATCGAACTCGTCAGGCCGAAGACGCAGACGAGAGAGACGGCGAACATCACGATGGTCTGCGCGACGATGCCCGTCATCTTCGGGCCGATCGCGTCGGCGAGAATACCAAGCGGAACGCGAAAGAACGCCCCGCCAAGCACCGGAATCGCGACCAGCGAGATTTTGTCCTCGACCGAGATCGGCATGTCCTTGGTGATGTAGATCATCAGCGGACCGAGCGAGACCCAGGCCATGAAACTGATGTCAAAATAAAGGAAGGCCGCAAACAGCGTGGGCCAGTGGCCAGCCTTCCTAAAGTCCGCGAGATTCATACTGTGCTCCTTCTTAAGTTTATGCGTGGTGTCCAGTCGTCGTCGCAGCCGTCGTCGAAGTCGTCGACGACGCGGCGGCGGGAGAGTCCTTGATGAGACGTTCGATTTCCGGCCGGCATGAGCCGCAATTGGAGCCTGCGCGGATGGCCTTGCCGATGTCGGCGGCCGAGCGGCAACCCTGCGCGATCGCGGCTTCGATTTTCTTCTGCCCGACGCTGAAGCAGGAACAGACGAGTGGTCCGTCATTAGCAGATGGCCGGTCTGACCGACCGGAGAGGAGCGATAGCCGCTCCGCGCCATCGAGCCGTTCGCGGGAGAAGAGTTCGAGCGCCAAGTCCCAAGACGGCGACAGCGGCGCGAGTGCCCAGATCAGCGCAGCGCGTTCGTCGACGAAAGCGGCGCCGGAGAAAAGGCTCGTCGTTTCGTCGATCAACTGGATAAGGTCTTCGCTGGGCGCGGCGGCGCGGACAAGCTCCGTCCAATCGTCGTCAGAGAGATCGCCGGCGGCGCGATAGCCGAAGCCATCGGCGACGGCGACCCTCGTCCACCACACGCCTCGCGGTAGAACCATCGGTTTACGGGAAAGGAAGAAGCCCTGACGGGCAAAGCGCGCCGGAGACATCGTGGCTGGCGTCGCCTTGGCTTCCGGCTGCCCTGAGTATGGATCGACAAAGGGAGCAACGAGCGCGCCGACGCGCGCATGCGCGGCGGTTTCATCGGTCCAATGGATCGGCGCGAAAATATGTCCGACCGGCTGACGGTCGGTGACGACCGCACGCAGCACACAGTCGCCATATGGCGTAACCACCCGAGCGAACCCGCCGTCTTCAATGCCAAAGCGATCGGCGTCCGACGCGCTCATCTCGACGAAGGGCTCGGCAAGATGTCGCGCGAGGCGGGGGCTCACGCCAGTGCGCGTCATGGTGTGCCATTGATCGCGGATGCGGCCGGTGTTGAGCCGAAGCGGGAAGTCCTCGGTTACCTTCGTCGCCAAACCGGGCTTCGCCGGCGCGATGAATTTCGCCCGTCGGTCCGGCCATAAATAATCGCCATTCGCGAACAGTCGCGCGCAGCCATTGCGCGCGCCCGCGTGGATCGGCCATTGCGTCGGCTCGAGCGCGTCAAATTCGGCGTCGCTCAGCCGCGCCAGTCCGCCGATATTGAACGCGCGCGCGCCGTTATTCTCGAAGGCCGACAGAGCGGCGTGTTCGCGAAAGACGTCGGCGACCGAGCGATAGTCGAATCCTTCAAATCCCATCCGTCGCGCGACGTCGGAGAAGATCGACCAATCGGGGCGGGTTTCGCCCGGCGTCGGCAGAAAAGCGCGCTGACGAGAAATACGCCGCTCGGAATTCGTCACCGTGCCGCCTTTCTCGCCCCAGGCCTGCGCCGGCAGCAACAGATGCGCGCCGCCGTTGATCGTGTCATTCGACATTACATTGTCGGAGACGATGAACAGGTCGAGCTTCGCGAGAGCGGCGCGCGCCGCATCGGCGTTGGGAAGCGACGCCGCCGGATTGGTTCCCACGACCCACAGCGCCTTGATGTCGCCGCGCGCGATGGCGTCGAACATCTGCACCGCTTTCAAACCTTCGCGCTTCGCCATGCGCGGCGCGTTCCAGAAGCGGCCGACGCGATCGACGCTGTCCGCGTCGAAGCCCATATGCGCGGCGAGGCTGTTCGCGAGTCCGCCGACTTCCCGTCCGCCCATCGCATTGGGTTGGCCGGTCAGCGAGAACGGCGAAGAACCGGGCTTGCCGACGCGGCCTGTCGCGAGATGGCAGTTGATGATTGCGTTGACTTTGTCGGTTCCCTGCGCCGACTGATTGACGCCCTGCGAAAAGGCGGTGACCGTGCGCGGCGTTTGCGCGAAGAGTTCGAAGAAAGCCGCAATATCGACCTCGCGCAGCTGCGTCGACATCGCCGTCGCTTCGATCGACGGCGCGACGTTCCGCGCGGCCGTCAGAGCGCTTTCGAAGCCGGTGGTGTATTGTCGAATATAGTCGGCGTCGAGCGCGCCGAACTTGTCGAGATAGACGAGCAGGCTGCAAAACAGCGCCTGATCCCCGCCCGGCGCGATCTGCAAGAACAGATCAGCGCTTTCCGCCGTCGCCGTGCGGCGCGTATCGATGACGACGAGCTTTGCGCCGCGTTCCTCCTTGTTGCGCATGATGCGCTGAAACAGAATCGGATGACACCAGGCGGCGTTCGAGCCGACGAGCACGATGAGATCGGCTTCGTCCAAATCTTCATAGCAGCCCGGCACCACATCGGCGCCGAAGGCGCGCTTGTGGCCGGCGACCGTTGACGCCATGCACAGACGAGAATTGGTGTCGACATTGGCGGAGCCGATGAAGCCCTTCATCAGCTTGTTGGCGACATAATAGTCTTCGGTCAGCAGCTGGCCGGAGAGATAGACCGCGACGGCGTCGGGGCCGTGTCGGTCGACGATGTCGCGAAGGCCCGCGGCGGCTTCATTGAGCGCCGCATCCCAGCTCACCCGCGCCAAGGCGCCGTCAGGCTGGCGGCGCATCGGATAGAGAAGCCGCCCGTCGAGCCCGAGCGTTTCCCCGAGCGCCGAGCCCTTGGAGCACAGCCGGCTGAAATTTGCAGGATGAGCGGGATCGCCGACGACATCCTTCGCGCTGGGCGAGGCGAGCACGCCGCAACCGACGCCGCAATAGGGACAGGTCGAACGCGTCGCGGTCGCTTGAATCGGCGGCGCGTCAGCCTGCGAGATTTCAGTCGGCGCTGACGCCAGGACTCCGTCGAGCATGCGCGGCCTCAATAGACATCCTGTTGATAGCGTCCGCTCTTTTTGAGCTGCGCGACAAAGGCGACCGCTTCATCTGCGCTGCGCGCGCCGAATTCGGCGACGACGTCGACAAGCGCGCGCTCAACGTCCTTGGCCATGCGCTGCGCGTCGCCGCAAACATAGAAATGCGCGCCTTGCGCAAGCCACGCCCATAATTCGCGGCCGGTTTGGCGCATGCGATCCTGCACATAGAATTTCTCCGCGCCGTCTCGCGACCAGGCGAGGGACAGGCGCGTGAGCAGACCGGTCGCCTTCATCGTTTCGAATTCGTCGGCGTAGAAGAAATCGCAGGCAGAGCGTTGATGGCCGAAGAACAGCCAGTTCTGGCCGCTCGCCTGCGTCGCCGCGCGCTCATGCAGAAAGGCGCGAAACGGCGCGACGCCGGTGCCCGGCCCGACCATGATGATCGGCGTCGCGGGATCCTCCGGCAGGCTGAAACCATGCGCCGGCTGCACGTAAACGGGAAGAGAGTCGCCAGACGCAATGCGCTCGGCGAGAAAGGTCGATGCGACGCCGAGTCGTTTGCGCTTTCCGATCACATAGCGGACGGCGTCGACGGTCAGCGACAGGCGCCCCGGCGACGCCTTTGGCGAAGACGAAATCGAGTAGAGTCGCGGCTGCAGCGGCTCCAGCGCTTCGACGAAGGCCTCGGGGTGCGGACGCGCGTTCGGAAACTTCTGCAGCACAGCGAGCACGTCGAGCGTTGCGGCGTCGCCGTCCGGATCTTCGCCCTGCGCGAGCAAACGCGCCTTCTCGCGCTGCGCGCCGCCGGTGATGAAGGAAATCAGCTCGAACAGCGCATCCGGCGCCGGAGACAGCGACACGTCGCTCAACAATATTTCGCGAAGAGTCTTTTCGCGCACCGGCGTTACATGCGAGGCGCCGAGCATCGCGATGATCTGGTCGACGAGGCCGAGATCGTTTTTGGGAAACACGCCGAAACTGTCGCCGACTTTGTAAGTCAGTTCGCTCGCGCCGATGTCGAATTCAATGTACCAAGTGTCTTTCTCCGAACCTTCCTGGTTGAGCCGGCGACGCGACAGAAAGGTCGCGCGGACCGGATTGTCGCGCGAGCGGCCGGGCGCCGAAGCGACGGCCGGCTCTAAAGCGGGAGCGGGTTCGGTCGGCGCAACGGCTGGGGCCGGCGCGACCTTGTCGAGCTCCGCCGCGAGCGCTTTCAGCGTCCGCGCGGTGTCCTTGCCGCCCGGCGCGCATAGATTGAGCCGCGTTTCCTTCTTGTCGACGAGCGCGTCCGCATAAGTTTCGCAATTATAGCCGCACTGGCCGCAGTCCTGCTGCGCCATGGCCGCCATCATGCGCCGACGCAGCGGTCGTCCCTGCGCGAGCTGCATGCGCGCATCGAGCGCGAGAGTCTGGTCATGCCATGGCGCTTCGCCGTCGTCGGCGTCGGCGGACGCGCCGGCGAGAACCGCGGCGTTGGCTTCCGGCGACAGCGGCGTAACCGAGCCATCGTCCGGCGTGGCGAAGCCGGCAAAGAAGCCGCTGAGCCAGGCGCGCTGCTCGGGCGTGAAAGGCGCGCTCGGCGGAATGAGATAGGGCGGGTTAGACATGTCGGTCACGCCGCGCTCTCCTCATTCACGACGCGACGCAGCGTCTCGATGTCGTGGCGCCGCGCAAACTCGACGAAGGTTTCATCCGCGCTCGCGCGGCTCTTGCGATAGGCGCGGAGAATTTTTGCCACCGCTTCCGGCGCTTCTTCCGCCTTCACATTCTGATGGAGTTCGGCGGCGATGCGAGCGTCTTCCGCAAATCCGCCGCCGACGAGGATGTGATAGCCCTCGACCGTGTCGCCCTCGTCATTGATCGGCACGCGCGCGGCGATCAGTCCGATGTCGCCGATATAATGCTGCGCGCATGAATGATGGCAGCCGGTGAGGTGAATATTGATCGGCGTGTCGATCGGCGCCGCGGCCTCGCAATGCGCCGCGATGTCTTCGGCGTGTCGCTTGGTGTCGGCGGCGGCGAATCGACAGCCGAAATTTCCCGTGCAGGCGACAAGCCCGGCGCGAATCGGCGAGGCCTGCGTCGAAAGGCCGAGCGCCTCAATCGCCACGACGGCCTCGGCGATATGTTCGTCGGCGACGCCGGTGATCAGCACATTCTGCCAGACCGTGAGGCGCAGCCCGCCGTCGCCGAATTGACGCGCGATCTCAGCGAGACCGCGCGTCTGCTCGAGGGTTAACCGACCGACCGGCAGGGAGACGCCGATCCAATTGAAGCCCGTCTGGTTCTGCCGGTGCACGCCGATATGCGCGGCGCGATCCTGTCGCGGACGCGCCTCGATCGCGTCGGCGTCGACGCGCAACAGCTTGCGGCCGAGCTCTTCTTCGACCGCCGCAAGAAATTTATCGAAGCCGAAGGCGTCGAGCACATATTTGAGGCGCGCCTTGGCGCGGTTGGTGCGGTCGCCATGACCGATGAAGACCCGCAGAACCTTGTCGGCGACGTCCACCGCTTCGTCGGGCGGCACGATGACGCCTGTATCGCGGGCGAAGTCCTTGTGGCCGGTGATGCCGCCAAGCGCGAGTCTGAAGTAAACGCCCGGCGCGACGCCGCGCCCATCCTTTACGACGACGGCCTGAAAGCCAATGTCATTGGTGTTTTCCAGCGCGCCGATCTGGCCTGCGCCGTCAAAGGCGATGTTGAATTTGCGCGGCAGGCCGTAAAGCGAGCGATCGTTCAGGATGTGATGATGCATGGCGCGCGCATAGGGGCGCGTATCGATCAACTCCTGCGGATCGACGCCCGCCGTCGGCGTTCCGGTGACGTTGCGAATATTGTCGGCTCCGGACCCCTTGCTCCACAGACCTAGGTCTTGAATCGCCTCGACGATGTTCACAGCGTTTTTCGGTTCGACCTCGCGGATCTGAATGTTGGCGCGCGTCGTCACATGCAGATAGCCGCCGCCGAAATTCTCGGCAAGATCGGCAAGGCCGGCGAACTGCCAATGATTAAGCGCGCCATTGGGGATGCGCAGCCGGCACATATAGGCGTTCTGGGCCGGCGCGACATAAAAGAGGCCATAGAAGCGCCAGCGAAAATTGTCGGCGGGCTTGGGCGGCGCATTCTCCTTTGCTTGCGCGACAAGCCGCGGCCAGGCGTCGAACGGATGTTCCTCGCGCTTCCATTTCTCCTGATCGTTCAGCTTGCCGCCTGCGGCGGTTACGCGATCCTGCGCCGAAATATGCGCCGCGTCCGGCCCCATTGGCTGCGCTCGCGCGGGCGAAGCCTTTTGTCCGCCGCGCGCCGAGGAGCCTGCGGCGAATCCTTCGAGATAGCGCTTTTGGTCGAGCGTGAAATCTGCGGACATTTCAGGCGGCCTTCTGAAGAGGCGCGCCAAACATCAACTCGTCGCGCATCGACGAAATATCCGCGCCGGAGCGGATGAGATCGAGAAAATCCGCCGCGCCGCTCGTATCTCCGATCAGGATCGCGCCCACGAGCCTGTCGTCGCGCACGACGAGCTTGCGACAAATTCCCATGCGCGGGTCCTTGCAGACGATGCGGCGCGTAGTTTCGTCGCCAAGGTAATCGCCGGCCGAAAACACGCGCACGCCAGAGACTTTGAGGTTGGTGGAGACGACGCTGCCGCGATAGGACGCGTCTTCTCCGGCAAGCCGCATGGCGAGAACCCGCCCCTGCTCATAGGCGGGCTCGACAAGGCCGTAACAGACGCCGCGATGTTCGGCGCATTCGCCAATGGCGAAAACGCCAGCTTCGCTCGTCTCAAGTCCGTCGTTGACGATCACGCCGCGCCCGACGTCAAGGCCCGTCTGTCGCGCGAGATCAGCGTTGGGCCGAATGCCGACGGCGAAGATCACCGCGTCGGCCGGCATCGTTCGACCGTCGGCGAACTCTATGCCTTCGACGCGGCCCGATCCGGTAATGCGCGCCGTATTGGCCTTGAGCAGCACGCGCACGCCTTTTTCTTCGACACGGCGGCGCAGGATTTCGGCGCCCGCCGCATCGAGCTGGCGCTCCATCAGCCGATCCATGACATGAACGAGAGTCACGTCGACGCCGCGCCGCGCCAGCCCATAGGCCGCCTCGAGTCCGAGAAGGCCGCCGCCGATAACGATCGTGCGCGCACCACTGCCCTCGAGCCGGGACAACGCCTCGACGTCGTGCACGTCGCGAAAGGTATGAACGCCCGGCAGATTGGCGCCTTCGATCGGCAGCCTTACTGCATGCGAGCCAGTCGCGAGCACGACTTTCGAATAGTCGACGCTGCTTCCATTATCGAGAACGACGCGCCGGGCGGCGGCGTCTATACGCACCGCCTTACAGCCGCTGAGCGCGGAAACGCCTGGGGCGCGCCACCACTGCCGCGGTTTGAGTTCGATATCGTCGACCGACAAATCTCCGGCGAGCACGGCGGACAACAGCACGCGGTTGTATGCGAGTCGCGGCTCGTCTCCGATCACCAGAATGGCATAGCGATCCGGCGCGCGGTTTATAAGCTCCTCGACGAAACGCGTCGCGGCCATGCCGGCGCCGACGACGACGAGCTTTTCGCGGCTGTTACAAAGATGCAAACCTGTCATGCGTCGACTCTGCTGAACGGCCGAACGGTCCGGTCACAAGTCGCTTCGCCTGGTTTGCGGGAAACGGGCAAGACGACCGAAGCGCGCGGCAAGTTGCGCAACCGCTTCTGTGACGGAGCCCAGCCTTGGGCTCGTTCCGGCGGACCGGCGGTCGTCGTTGACCGGTCGGTTAATTGCACGATTCGGGCCAGAAACGCCTAATCGGGTCTCTTGTTGAAAATGCAGGCGTTCCGCGGCTTCGACGGCGATCGGCGGCGCTGTCCGGCGCCGAATGCTTAGGCGCGAGGCGCCTAACGCGTGGCGCTTTTGAACAGCGGCTCGGCGCTTAGAGCCGCTGTCCGATCGTGAAGCCGGCGAGATAATCTCCATAGCTGCGGCCGTCGAAGGACGGTCCGGCAAAGGCCGCAATGTCGCGTCGATCATGCGAGCCGCCGATGGCGGCGTCGAATAGGTCCGGACGCAGGACGCTCTTCGCCCTGTCGGCCATTGCCGGGGAATAGCGCGTCTGCCGCCAGCGGAGCATTTGCGCATAGATCCACTCGGCCTGGCGCGGATCGGGCCGCATCGCGCTCTCTTCGCCAATGATGAGATAGTCCATTCTCTCTCGCGTCTCTCGACCATTGACGCGCAACCGGCCGGTCAGCACGCGCCGAATGAGCTCAGCGTCGACGCCGACATATTCCTGGCGCGAAAGAATATGCGAGACCTCCTCCAGATGTTGCAGCTCATCGACATAGGCGGCGCCTTTGTGGACGGCGCGGACCAGCGCCGCGACGAGATCGGGGTCGTCATCGGCCACGCTCTCGCGCAGCGCGAGAACCTTCTCGGGCGCATACTCGAATATCTCGCAGCCGAAATGCAGAATGATCCCGACGCCGGCGTCGACGGCGACGGAACTCCAGGGCGCGCCGACGCAAAATCCGTCGAGTTGGCCGCGCGCGAGATTTTCCACCATGTAGGGCGGCGGCAGAGCGATCAGGCGCAGGTCTTCATCCGGATCGACGCCGCCTTCCGCCATCCAGTAGCGCAACTGATAATTATGCATGGAAAACGGGAAGGTCATGCCGAAGGTCAAGGGCTCCCGCCCTTCGGCGCGGCGACGCGCCACGAGCGTCGCCAGCGCGCGCGCGGTTTCGCCAGGATGCGCGACCTGGCCTTGCGCAGCGAGTTCGGCGTGCAGCGCCGTCGACACCGCAATCGCATTGCCATTCGTCGCGAGATTGATCGGCGCCGCGAGCGGGACGCGCACGTGACCCAGTCCGAGAGTGGACGCGACCGCCATCGGCGCTAGAAGATGCGCCGCATCGAAGCGGCCGATGGCGAGCTTGTCTCTAATATTCGCCCAGGAGACCTCGCGAATTAGCTCGATATCGAGCCCTTCCGCCGCGGCGAAGCCTTTGTGCGCGGCAATCAGCAGGGCGGCGGCGTCGACAAGCGGGATGAAGCCGATTTTCACATGCGCCTTGCCGGTCATTTGAACATCTCCGCCGCGGTGATGACCGAACGCGCGATTTCGATGATTTTCTTGTTTTCGCGCATCGCCGCGCCGCGCAGCATCTTATAGGCGTCTTCCTCGGAAAGCTTCTTCGCCTTCATCAATATGCCTTTGGCGCGTTCGATCGTCTTGCGCTCCTCGAGGTCGGATTTGGCGCGCTCAAGATCGTCCTGAAGCTTGGAGAAGGCCTCGAAGCGCGAGATGCACAGATCGAGGATCGACTTGATGCGCTCCTTTTTCAACCCGTCGACGATATAGGCCGAGACGCCGGCGTCGACCGACGCTTGAATGGACGCCGTATCGCTTTGGTCGACGAACATGGCGATCGGCCGGCGCACGGCGCGGCTGACCTGAAACATCTGCTCGAGCGTATCGCGCGAGGGATTTTCAAGGTCGATCAGGATGACGTCGGGGTCGATGGCGTAGATCTGCTTGAGCAGATTATGCATTTCACCGATGCGCTCAACCTGCGTGAAACCGGCTTCACGCAGTCCTTCCTGCAGGATCAACGAGCGAATGGGACTTTCGTCGACGATGACGATTTTCAATTGGCGGTGTCCGGTGGGCGCATAAATGGGTCGTGCATGCCGGTCGCCGCACCGCCAGCTGTCAAACTCGCAATGCCCGCCCGGCGCGATCCACGCGGCTATCGCTTGTACCGCAACGATATCCCCGCCTGCCAGTTTTTCATAATCTGCGGACCGTTGAGGTTCTGATAGACGGGAAGGCCCGCTTCGCCGGCCAGCGTCCAGTTGTCGTAACCGATGAGCTTGCCGCTGATCGTCCCGCCGCCGAAGAGCTCCACCCGCTGTCCGCCGTAAAAGGCCGGGTTTGCAGGGACTGCCGGGCCGCGGATCTCAGGATCGAAGCCGCGAATGGGGCCCTGCGTCGAACCATTCACGCGAAAGGTGGTCGTTAGGCCGGGCGTCCATGTATAGCCCACCCACGCGTTCAATTCGTGCAGATCGCCCCAGCGGTAGCCTTGCGAAGGACTGAGGCCGAGCGGGAAGCGCAGGCGATAGTCGAGCAGGTAGTTCCAGGAATAGCCCAGCGAATTTGCGGCCAGCGGCAAGCGACCGCGATAGGCCAGACCCCAGGACCACGGTCCCAGATAGCCCGCATAAACAACGCCCGGCATGATGTCGAAGGTGCCCGTGCCGATTTGCATCCCATAGAAACCGCGGATGTTTTGGCGAACTCCGGTAGGCAGAAGGAAATTATTGAACGTCGCGGTGTTGCTGCCGGTCGGGAATGAAAATCCGAGATTGACCATGACGCGGTGGACGTCGTCATGATAGACGCGATAAACGCCGGACAAAGTGAAGTCGGCGAGACCTTCTGTTCCCGGGTAGCTCCTGCCGAGCGGCAGAATCCCGGACTTTCCCTTGAAGGTTAATGCTTCAAGGCTTTTCTCGGCTGTGCCGGCGGTGAGAACAGCCGCAAAATCGTCGGTCACGCCATAAACGAGCCCAAGTATCTGCGTTCTGAACGAAATATTCTGTGGGATGATCCGCACGGGCTGCTTGGGATTGAGGAAGAACGGCACGTTCGTAACGATGTATTCATTGGACACGGTTCGCGTGCCCATTTTTATTCCGGCCAGATTGCCGAAAACGGAGTTGATCGACACGACAAGTTTGCCGGCGCCAGGCACGGCGGCCCCGAATACGCCCATCGGAGCGGGCGGCGGCGCGGGCGGCGTCGGTGAGGCGTTTACCGGAGCAGCCAGAATCGGTGGCGGCGATGGCTGGGACTGGATCGAAGATGGACCCGCCGTCGCGCGTTTTCGTGGCGCGGCTTCGGCGTCGACCGGGATCAGCGCGACCGCCACTGCGATCGCCAACGCGTCACGCGCTCGCGACTGTTGGACCCTTGATCGTTGCGACTGTGCTCTCTTCATCGCGAACCTCGTCCAGGCCTCGCCTGTGTGCGCAGAAAAACAAAAAGCCGCTGCCCGAACGTCTGCGCGGCAGACGTTCGGGACAGCGGCGATGCTGGGGGCCCCTCTATGGACCGTGGCGTCGCGAACGACGCCTTCGCGAAGATGGATGCAATCCAGGCGCCACCTACAGCGAAGCTGTGTCGGGCGATCTCTCTCTTGAGGACAACGATAGATTTTGCGGGCATTTGCCAAAGCCAGCGGGCGTGTGCGCAACCATCACGAGCTGCCCTTCGCTGACGCGCGATGCTTAAGAGGCGGCAGCGTACGCCGAAAAAAAACGCATCGTGCCGCCGTCGACGACAATGCGCTTGAATTTTTCAGACGTGATGTTGCGCACGACACGGCAAGATTGGCCGAGGCGTTTGAGGCTGAGCGTTGGCCCGCGCGCCGGCGGGAGGCGCAGCCATGACCGCCCTCCGCCGTTCTTGCGCTTTCAGAAAGCGGCTCAGAGCAAATCAGAATCCCGCACGTATGATCAGCTTCACGTCGCCGTCGCAGATGGCTTGGCCGATAAGTCCGTGCGACTTGTCCCCGCCAGCGGGAATGTGTCCATTCCAGACACAGCCCTTTTTCCCGTCGCTGCGCTCCGACATCTCAATTGTATAGACTGAGTCTTTGGCGGAGCCAGCGATCGCGTAAGTGAGCAACTTGCCATTGTCCATCTGCAAATTCGCCGTGCCGGCAATCTTGCCGTCGGCGTCGGTGTTCACCGACCAAGTTCCCTGAGCGCCTTTGACGCCTGACACGCTTTCTTCGGTGACATTCCATTGTTGAGTCGTTGCTAAGGCCGGGCCGCCCATAGCTGCAAGCGCCGCAACAACCGGTAGTAAGAACTTGAACATCTGCGCCTCCCCTTTTGAAGCGATCGATTTCCAAAGGGAACTCCCCTGGTCAATCAAAGCTTATCTGGAGCCCGCGATCGCACGGTCAAACTCTCGCTTGTGGCCCGGCCAACCAACGCTTTGAAATCACTTCGCACCATTAAGCGCTTTAATGTCGAACGGCTTCAGCTCAGCGCTGTTCTTTAGAAACTCCGTGGCCTGAGCAATTTGGGTCACCGTCGCGGACGAAATCCCGGACATGCAGGCGCGCGCCGCGCAGCCCCGCGGAGGCGGCGGCGAAATCCGCCCTAAATGGATAAGAGCCCGGCGCTCGTCAGGCTTAGGGAAAGCGCATTGCCAAACAAATGGGAGGACGGTCGATGTTGTTTGCAGTCCACTATGAAATAACGCCCGAACATCGGGACGAGGCTCTCAAACGCTTTCAGAAATTCGGCGACGACGCGCCGAAGGGCACGAAAGTGGTCGCTAACTGGTTTTCCGTCACTCTATTGGAGGGCTGGACCATCATCCAAGGCGACGATGTCGCAGATCTCTGCAAGCTCTTCCTTCCCTGGACTAACCTGAACGTCAACCACATCACGCCGGTCATCGAAGGGGCCGCGGTGCACAAATTCATCGAAGCCAATAAGAAATGACTGGCGCGCTGCAAGCACAGCGCATGGCTGCGACAGGATTTGCCGTGTCAGGATTCGCGCAATGAAAAAACGGGGCGAAGGCATCGCTGCCGCCCCGATGAGCGCTTTTGCGAAAGCTCAAGGCAGCGCAGTGGGTCTGAACACGACACCGCTGATCCAAATTAGCCCCCAAGAACGCGACAGGCCGAATGCCCTAAATCAGAGTGTGGACGATCGCCATTGCATCTTCGGGCGAAGTCGCCACGTGAACCAGTCTTTCCGAGAGGCCTTTGAGAAACTCGCTTGCTCGCTTGTTTTCGGTTATCAAGACGACGTGCTTTTGCTCTTTCAACGCCAGAGCGATTTCAGAAAGCGTCCCGGCTTCAACGCCACACGCCACCGTCACGTCAGCCGTGAGCGCGTTGATGTAATTTCTCGCGCTGTTCAATCCGGTGACGACAACCAGGTCGGCGAAGGGACTGGCGTCGCTCTTGGATTTTGAGGGAAGAATTCCGATGGTTTGTCCGCCGGCTTCCTTAGCGCCCCTGAGACCCGCCTCCATAACGCCGGATGGTCGGGCCCCAGTTAAAACGACGTAGCCGGATTGCGCCGCCAATTTTCCAATCTCATAGGCGCATTTAAGATTGTGCTCGGTCGCCTTCTCCCCTGGACCCATGATGCCGAGGATTGACTTAGCCATTTTGAAGCTGTCGCTCGTTTTCCGTCAGCCGTCGCCAGGCTCCGCGAAACGCCGCAGGCGGGAGTCCTTGGGGGCGCAAATTTGCGTGGCCCGTCAAGAGTCGAATCCGCTCTTTGTATGGGACTGAATGTGGGGCTGACGAGCGGATCAATTCAGCAATCCCTGTGCATTCCCGTCCGAAGCCGTTGGAATTCGTTGCACGCTGGCAGACGATTTCCAATACGTCTAGCCTCCTCCACCCTGCTGACGCTTATCGTGATCCCGGCGATCTATGCGCTGGTCAAAGGCATAGGATTGCCCGTGACGGAACTCGAAAGCAGCCAAAAGATGCGGGCTGTGAAATCCGGGCCGCCGCCACACGCCGGCTTGAGCGCCTGATCTATTGTGCAGCAGCCGGAAGGCGGCTCGGCGCCAGGCCTTGCCACCATTTCGACAGTGATCCCCGGTCCTCTACTTTGCGATCACGCCCAGGGAGACGCGACGATTTTTCTTTCGTCCGTCTTCGGTGTCGTTGCTCGCGATAGGATGCGCCTCTCCATATCCTTTCGCCTCGACACGCGAACCGTCCGCCCCCATGCCTATCAGCTCCCGGCGTATGAACTCCGCGCGCGCCTGCGAAATTTTCTGGTTCGCCTTGGCGGCGCCAACGTCATCGGTAAACCCGCCAATTACGACGCGCGCCTGAGGATAGGCGGCGAGGATTTTGGCGATGTTGCGCAGCTGTTCTTGAGGGCCCGGTCGCGGCGACCTCCGGCCCGAGTCGAACACAACATGATCGAGGTCGAACCAGGTGATTTCCTTTGATTGAGCGGTTCGATTTTCGAGAAAGGCAAGCAATCTTGCCTCGACGTCGCTTTTGGACAACGTCATCTCGACGCGATTGGGAAGGACCTTCGCGACGCGTTCGCCAACAGCTCTATTCTTTTTTGCCGCCTCGACCTCGGGCTGTTTCATCGCTTCGTGAGGCGTCGCCTCTGTTTCGCTAGAAGCTGACGGAGGCTTTGCGGGCGGGGGCATTGCCGCCTGAGGCGCTGGAATGGTCTCAAGGCTCTCGG
>NZ_JBFWVN010000019.1:0-49753 GCF_050246715.1 Methylocystis sp. | reverse complement strand
CCTGACCCGCCCCGGAGCCGCAGCTCGCCTTCCCGCTCCCCCCAGACGTCCCGCAACCCTTATGCTCCGCAATCTGCTGCATAATCCCTTCAAGCGCCGGAGAAGATACTTCCTCAGACGCGACGCCGGCTTCAGTCCCTAGCGATTCCATGTGACGATCCCCTCTGGCCGCTGGACCTTGCGCTGCATTTCGAGCGCAGGGAGCGCTTTGAAAAAAGCTCTAACATTCGGATCGCAACTAGCGTGCCAGCGAGCTTGTCTGTTTAATGCTTTAATTGTCAATAGGTTATAGCAGGACAGCATATGTCCGTATATAAACATACAAGCTACGTCAGTTTGTATCTGTTATGAACTCGACATGGATTCGACCTTCGACTGCTTCAAAAAAACATCGATCGGACCGACGATCCGAAAATCTATGCGCACGCTCTAGATGGTTCAGGAAAAGCGCGACCGCGTCGACGAATTCGAATGAGCGGATCGCTACGCATGAGGCAAGCGCGCCCTTGCTGGTCGATTGATCGCAGGCGACTGTCTCTCTTAATTCTCAATTTTGGTTCGGCTGTTCGCGCGACCGCGCATTGACGACGCATCTGCGAGTTGGGCCGTCGGCCGCGACGCGGCGTGACAAGGCGCACTCCAGAATATCCTGCTCATTGCCCCCGCGCAGAGCTGAGGAAGAGACCGGCGTATTCGCAACGCCGGTCGGCGCGCTGCAAAAGGGGGCTTCAATTAATTGACGGACTCGAGCGGATTGGCCGAGAGGAAAAGATCAATCGGCCAAGCGCCGCCACGTGCGCATAAGCCCGGCCCGGATCGCAATGCGCTTTCTCGGCAATTTCGGTGTGGGCTATCGCGATGTGACGTCAGGGCGCCAAGCCAATCCGCGGGCCTGCGTCGTCGGACCGACGCCATCCCTTAATCCGGCGATCAGCCGGCGGGCACGCAGGTGTTTTCCACCGGACAAACTTCCGCGCAGCGCGGCGTGTCGAAGTGCCCCTCACATTCGGTGCATTTTTTGGGATCGATAATATACATGTCGTTCTTTAGGCGAATCGCGGCATTCGGACATTCGAACTCGCAGGCGCCGCACACCGTGCATTGCGACGCGACAATCTTATAGGCCATGACGCGACTCCTCGCTGGTTCTATGCCAATCTCCAGCTTTCAATTCGCATGCCAGACGTGACAGCGCATTATGCGCAAGGATCGGCGACAAATCGCGCCGGGATCGTATGGTTTTCGACAAATGTTTGTTATTCGACAGACAAGAGTCGATCGGCGCCCTGCTCAAACCGGTCTCTGACCTTGTGTCAGAACCTCTTGACTTCAATATTGTATTTCTTGAGCGCGTAATTCACCTGACGGAGCGACAAACCAAGAAGACGGGCGGCCTTGGCCTGAACCCAGGCGGCTTTCTCCATCCCTTCAATCAGCTTGTCCTTGTCGATCATCCGTCGCACCGGCGGATAGCCCGGACCATCGTTGAATTCGTCTCTTTCGGACGCCGACGCGAACTCATCGTGCTTGGACGCGGACGTCTCTCCGCCCGGAAGGCCAAGGCTAATCTCTCTCTCGGCGGCCTTTGCCGGCGTCGTCGCCGCCGCATGCAGACCCTGCGGGTTTTGAGCGCCGCGATAGGCGCCGCTGCCGCTCCCTGTCCACAACAGCGCGGAGAGACATTTTCCTGAAGCGCAGGCAAAGTCCTCGCCGATGACGCTGTCGTCATGCGCCAAAGTGGCGGTTCGACGCACGCAATTCTCCAGCTCTCTCACATTGCCGGGGAAGTAACAGCGCTGCAGCGTTTCGATGGCGCTCGAGGAAAAAACATGGCTGCGCTCGTTTTCGACATTGAACCGATCCAGAAATTTCTGGGCGAGCAGCGCAACGTCTCCCGGACGTTCGCGAAGTGGCGGCAGAAATACCGGAACCACATTGATGCGGTAATATAGATCGGCGCGAAACTCGCCTTTCGCGACGGCTTCCTCCAAATTCTTGTTCGTCGCGAAAATCAAGCGCACATCCACCTTCAGCGTGCGCGTGCCGCCAACGCGCTCGAATTCGCCCTCCTGCAGCACGCGCAGCAGCTTCGCCTGAAACGCAGTGGAAATCTCCCCGATTTCGTCGAGCAGCAAGGTTCCGCCATTCGCCATCTCGAACCGACCCGCACGCTGCGCAACTGCGCCCGTGAAGGCGCCGCGCTCATGCCCGAACAATTCCGATTCGAGCACGCTCTCGGGCAAGGCCGCGCAATTCAGCTTGACGAAAGGCATGGACCTGCGCGGCGAAAGATCATGAACCGCGCGGGCAAACAATTCCTTGCCCGTTCCGCTCTCGCCGCGCAGCAGGACCGTCGTATTCGACTTGGCGACAACTGCGATCGTTTCCAGCACATCGACGATCGCCGGGCTCTCTCCCACGATTCCAGCGAATTCCGGCGAAGGGGCGCGCGGTTTCTTTCGCGACCGCGAGGTCAACGCCTTTTCCAGACTCGCCTGTTCGTTCAACAGGCGCTGGCGGTCCGCCGACAACATGCGGTGTAACTTAACGGTCTGGCCGATGAGATTGGCGATCATCGTGAGAAAACGAAGATCGCCGTCGAAACTGTGACCAGGAGGCCGCTCGCAGAGCCTGTTGATCGACAAAGTTCCGATCACGCCGCCATCGGCCTTGATCGCCACCCCGACGAAAGAAACTTTGTCGCCGAGGCGCTGCGTAACGATTTCGACGGAGTCGGCGAACAAAGGTTCGCTGCTCACATCCTGGATCACGATCGGCACGGCCGTCGCGACAAGTCGGTCGATGATCTTGCGCGGCAATATATCGATCGCGGGCCGTCCGCCGGGGTCGGCCCAGCCGGAGGTTGCGACGATCTCTGGATCTCCTTTCTGATCCAGCACGACAATCATGCCGAGCCGCATGTCCATAAAGGAACTGAGCACGCTCACGACATTTGTCAGCGCATATTCGAGGCGCGCCGGCGCTGTTAGAATTTTGGAGATTTCGTAAATGCCAAACAGAGCCACGTCGGGAGAGGGCGTCCGCAAAGCCGTCCCGCGTTGCGTCAGGCTCGATGACGTAGCGCCTGTTCTGCCTTCGGTGGCGCTGTTCGCGTTCACAGCCGTTCTCCTTTGAACAGCCACGCCGCGCCAGACCGGGCCCCCTTTTCGCATATGCGAAACATGGAATTATTGTGACTCCAGTTTTCCCTGCTGTCCTGTTCAAATTCCATACAAATCACCGTCCGTTGTGCTTAAATGCAGTGCACAACCGGGCGCCGGCAAATTCGCGATGACTCCGCAAAATGTCGCGAAGAGACCCATGGCTCACGAGCAAAGGCCGCGCCTCGCGCTCACGCCGTTCGGTCCGCAAGCTCCTCAACGACCTTCCAACCGACGCTGCCATAGGGATCCTTCTTCGACAGAAGATCGAGATATTCGCGCGCGGCCTCCTGGTTTCCCCGGCGCAACTCGATGAAGCTGAGCGCTTTCAGCGTATAGAGCGCAAAACGCCCCGGCCCGTCCTGGGCATGCGTCGCTTCCGGCCATTCGCGCGCGTCCTCGGGCCATCCCGCCTGTTTCACCGCTTCCTTGAGGCCCTCCGTCGCAATATCCGCCGCGAAGTCGAGGCTGCCCATATAGGTGTGGATTTTGTAGAGGCAGTAATAGGGAGCCAATTCGCCGGGATTGACTGAAAGAGCTTGCTTGAAGAGCCTGTCGGCGGCCGCTCGGTCGCGCCGATAGGCGGCGACCCCTTGCTGTAGGAGTTCGTCGATCTCCGGCGCCACCGCGCCGAAATTGATCCGTTCACCGTCGGCGATGGCTATGTCCATGCGCCGCGACAAGCAACTCTCGGGCCAACAATTGTAAACGCCGTCCAAATGTTCCTGAGCCGCGCGCCGAGCCTATGGGGCGGATCGGCGCAGCAGGGCATCCAATGTTTCGCATTCCGCCGGGCTCAAGCGAAATTCAAAGATCGACAGATCCTGCGCCATATGGGTCTTCGAAGACGTGCCCGTCAGACACACGATGTCGCGCTGCGTCAGATAGCGGAAAAATATCTGGGCCGGGCTTCGCACATACCCGGCAGCGAGATCGGCCACCTCGGGCGAGGCCAGGATTTCCGCATTGGCGGTGAGGGTCCAGAAGCTTTGATAAATGATCCCGCTTTCATCGCAGAACGCCCGTATCTCCCGGTCGTAATGCGATTTTGCGTGAAAGCGGTTCTGGATCGTCGCCGGCCTGATCCGGGCCTTTTGGCACAGGGCGTCGAGCCGCGTCAGTTCATAACAATTGCTCACCCCCAACTGACGGACCAACCCTTGATCATAGAGACTTTCCATAGCCCTCCAGACTTCGAGCGTATCCTTGTCGTCAGGATAGGGAGAATGCAGCACAAGGCCATCGACGTGAGCGACGCGAAGATTGCGGAGCGACGCCTCAAATGACTGCCGGACCTGCTGCGTCAGGCCCGCCTGGGGTTCGTAGGGGACATTGCTTGGATCCTGCCCGGCGAAGGGCGTAAATTTGGTTTGAACGTAAGTCTCCGAACGCGCCGCCAGCCCGCTGCTGAAGACTGCGGAAAGCGCCTCGCCGACGCCCGGCTCATGGTAATGCCGTGGCTGACAGGCGGTGTCGACGCCCCGAAACCCCGAGCGCAGCGCCAATTCCACCAGCTCCGCGGTGCGCTCCTTCTTCCAGGCGGAGCCGTAAAGCAGCCGGGGCATGGCTACTCCAAAGGCGGAGACGATGCTGCGCTCGTCAGTTGTTTCTTGGTTCGGGTTCAGCGCGACCATCGCGTCGGCAAGGGTGGGGACAATTTTTTGATTGTCTCATTTGCGGGCGCGGACGACATTACGCCGCGCTGAGACGTGCGGCCAGCAATGACCGTGCCGGATTCTCGGCCCCGGGGCAACGAGCGTTCCGGATATTCGATCACTCAATCCTGTGACGCTTCTCGGCGCATGAGGCGACGATGAAACTCGATGAACGCGAACATGGCGTATTGGCTTTTGTCGATCAGGACGGCCGCATCTGGGCGCAATGCGCAAAGTCCTCGCCCTATACGTCCGATTATGTGGTTGAAGGTCCGTTGAGCGGATTCGTGACCGAGGACGGGACATTCACCGCGGAGAGCGAAAAGGAATTTCGTGATTGGCTCGACGATCGCCTGCTGTATGACGAACTGTTCCATGTAAAGGACCGGGAAGCCGCTATCGAGATAACACAACTAATCGCCGAAGCCGCGGCTCGAATTTTAAAGGACCGGGAATCGCCAGAGCGGCGGGGTTCTCAAATCGACGCGGGAATGGCGAATAATGAAACGGGGGACGCCATGACGGGGGACGCGATGACCGCCGACGCTTCAAACTATCGCTATTTTCTCTCTTATTCGGGCGTCAAACTGCCGCTCAAACTCGTCTCGCCGATCGAGTCCGGAGCGCTCGGCCATCGCAACACCTATATTCGCGCGAGCTATGACGCCGAAGAAAGGCTGCTGCGGTGTGAAAAAATCGTCTATGGCGAAGTCGAACTGCGGCATGACTATGAGTATCACGCCAATGGCGCGCTCAGCCGCGCGCTGATCGAAATGGGCGGCGACGAAACCGAAATGCGCTTCGACGCCGATGGCCAGCTGCTGTCCGAATAATTCGCCGAATGATACGACATCCGTTTGATCTGCTCGGATGTCATTCCCGACGCGCGCAACGCGCGCGTCGGGAATCCAGAGCAAAACCAGCGTTCTTGGATTGGCTCTGGATTCCTGGTCAGGCCTTCGGCCTGCCGGGAATGACACGGCCCCAGCGAACGGATCAACCGGAATCCGTATGATTTGCCGATCGCCTCGCTTCCCATGCGCTTTGCGCATTAATTGCAGCCGCTCAGTTCGGGGCGATTGAACTTATCGCTCAGGAATATCGCGTCCGGCTTCCTCGTCCCGCCTCAAATGGGCGGGCAACTGCGGCTCGCGGGCCACAAGATCTGCAAAATGCGATTCGAAGGCCCGCCCGGCGAGCGCCGCGTCGAGACCGGCCAGCGCGGCCGCGATTAAACCGGCTTCCTCTTCCTCAAGCACGCGCATCGCCGTGCCCAGATGAACCAGCACATGTACGCCAGCGGGCTGCGCGCCGATCAGCAACATGGAGATGCGTTCGGCCCGTCCGGCGCCTTCGCAAAGCGCCGACATGTCGTCGCCCTCGATCACGCGCATCGGAACGCCAAGACACATGGCGGATCGGCTCCGTCCGCTTCAATCGTCCACGCGCAAGGCCTTGCGGCTCGCATAGGCGACGCCGATGGCGCAGATCGCGACGATGGAAATCCAGCCGAAGGCGAACGCCAGCGCGAGAAGATGATCCGACTGCGTCGCAATATGCGTCAAGCTCTCAGCGAACCCGAATGGATGCGCGCCCGGATGCGCCTTCACCGCGAGAGGAGCGAGCGCCGTCGCAACGACGATCATTCGCAAGAAGATCATGTCGATCCCTCCATTCTCCAGCGGCGTCCGCGCTTATTTTGACTTCGTAATTTAGATGATCGATGTCATGCCCAAGCAGCGCCTGTTCCGGCGACAGCGGCTCGGCGCGCGGGACGCAGTCGACGCCCCATCCCAACAGAATGTCACGCGCCGTCTCGACAGCTTCGTCGATCGCGTCGCGCACCGGCGCGGTTAATGGGCCGCCCCAGTTTTCAAGATCGAGCGGCTGACAACCGATAAGGGCTAGGCGCGAAGGATAATCGCCAAGAAGATCGGCGGCGCTCAGCACTTCCTGAAAGCCGGTCTGATGCAGGCTCATCTTTTTCGAGCCGGTGAACTTCGGCACGTCGCCGTCGCGCACGATCTTCAGCGTTCCGGGCGGGAGGCCGTAATCGATCGCATCGAACACGAGAAGGTCATCGGCTTCACGCACATATTGCACGAGATAAAGTCCCTGCGTTCCGCCATCCAGCACAGTGACGTGATCGGGGAGGGTGTAGCGCCGGTGGAGCGTCTCCACCGCGCGCACGCCAAAGCCTTCATCTCCCCAGAGGATGTTGCCGATGCCAAGGACCAGAACGCGCCGCGCCACGGTTCACGCTCCATCCTTGAACTGACGCTCGCCCGAGATCATCGAGGAGATGATGCTCTGGCGCGACATGATGTCTTCGCGCACGGCGGCGTAGATGTGGATGATGATGAAAGTGACGATCACATACATGCCGAGGTGATGCCAGGTGTGCACTTCCTGGCTATTGGGCCAGATATAGAAGACCCAGCCGAAGAGCTTCGCCTCCCAGCTGTCGGCGCCTTCGCCTTCCGAATAGAGCGCGAAACCCGTGACGATCATGAAGGCCGCGGTCAGCGTATACATGATGAACATCGCGGTCTGCGCCAACGGATTATGGCCGACATATTTCATCGGCGCCTTTTCAAGAAAGGCGTACCAGCGAATTTCATGCGCGAGCTCCTTCCAGAAGGAGGCCCGCCAGATCGGCACGTAATAGATTTGCCGCGAATGTTCGTTGCCGACGAACGCCCAATAGCCGCGCAGCAGAAAGCCGACGGCCAAAATCTGGCCGGAGGTGAAATGGGCGAAGCGGATATAGCCCATGACGAAATGCTGCGACGCCTCGCCGGCGACAGTCGGCAAGGGGGAGCCGATCAGATAGCCGGTGGCGATCAGGACGAGGATGGCGAGAGCGTTGATCCAATGCCAGAGCCGCACCGGCGCCTCGTAGACATAGACAGTCGGCCGCGCAACGGCTCTTTCGCCGTGAGAGTCGGCGACATCGATACGCGAAATGTCGGTCATCAACCTCTCCTTTAGCGCACCTGCACTTTCGCCATCTCCTGTCCGTCCTCGCTCATCACATGCGTCGAACAGGCCAGACAGGGGTCGAAGGAGTGGATCGTGCGCAGGATTTCGACCGGCTGCGAAGGATCGACCATCGGTGTGTTCATCAGCGACGCCTCAAATGCACCGATATTGCCCGCGGGATCGCGCGGCGAGCCGTTCCAGGTGGTCGGCACGACGCATTGGTAATTGTCGATCTTGCCGTCCTTGATCTTGATCCAATGCGCCAGCGCGCCGCGCGGCGCCTCGGTGAAGCCGACGCCCTTCGTCTCCTTGGGCCAGCTTTTGGGCTCCCACTTCTCGACATTGGCGGTCGCCAGATCCCCGGCCTTGATGTTGGCGATCAGCTTGTCGAAGAAATGCCGCATCTGATAGCCGGCCCATTGGCTCTCGAGCGCGCGCGCCGCCGTGCGGCCAAGCGTCGAGAAGAGCGCGGAGGTCGGCAGGTCGAGATCATGCAGCACTTTCTCGACCGGCTCCTTGAATTGCGGTTTGCCCTGCGCGTAGCCGACGACCCAGCGCGCCAGCGGGCCGACTTCCATCGCATGGCCGCGCCAGCGCGGCGCCTTGATCCAGGAGTATTTGCCGCTTTCGTCGAGCTCGATGATATTGGTCTTCGTGCCCTTGGCGTTGGGTCCGAGCTCGTAATGCGGCTCGGTGACCCCGTCCCAGGGATGCAGCCCCTTGGTTTCATCGCCGTATTTGTACCAGGAGTGCGTCACGAACTCCTGAATCTCCTCCGGATCGCGATGATCGACGGGATGAATCTCGTCGAGCTTGCCATTGATGATCGCGCCGCGCGGCAAGAGCAGGTTTTGGTCCGTATAGTCATTGGCGCGCTCCGGCACGTCGCCATAGGCAAGCACCGACTTGCCGGAAAGTCCGCCGCCATAGAGCCAATCCTTATAGAAGGAGCCAATGGCCATGATGTCGGGGATATAGACCTTGTCGTTGAATTCGATCAGTTGGTCGATGATGCCGTCGACGAGGTTCAGGCGTTCCATATTGATCGCGCCAACCGCGCCGGTCCCGTCGATATTGATCGCACAGGGAACGCCGCCGACGAGCCAATTCGGATGCGGATTCTTGCCGCCGAAAATCGTATGGACTTTCACGATCTCCTTTTGGAAGTCGAGCGCTTCGAGATAATGCGCGACCGCCATGAGATTGGCTTCGGGCGGCAGCCGATAGGCCTTGCTGCCCCAATAGCCGTTCTTGAAGGGACCGAGCTGGCCGGACTCGACAAACTTTTTCAGGCGCGTTTGCAAGTCCTTGTAGTAGCCGGGGGAGGACAGCGGCCAGCTCGAAATCGATTGCGCCAACGCCGAAGTCGCCTTGGGATCGGCGCTGAGCGCCGAAACCACGTCGACCCAGTCGAGCGCATGAAGATGATAGAAATGCACGATGTGATCGTGCACCTGCAGCGCGAGCTGCATGAGATTGCGGATCGAATTGGCGTTCTCGGGAATGGTGATGCCGAGCGCGTCTTCGACGGCGCGCACCGAGGTGAGCGCATGGGTGCCGGTGCAAACGCCGCAAATCCGCTCCGTGAAGGCCCAGGCGTCGCGCGGGTCGCGATTCTTGAGAATAACTTCAATCCCCCGCCACATCGTTCCGGTCGAGACGGCGTTGCGGATGACATTATTCGAATCGACATTCACCTCCACTCGCAGATGGCCTTCGATGCGGGTGACCGGATCGACGACTATGCGTTTGCCGCTGTTGTCGAGCTTGAAGCCGTTAGGCGTGTCGACGCCGGCTGAAGCGATTGCGGGGGCGGCGTCCGGAGCCGCCTGGGCCGAGCGAATTTGAGAGATGGGCTGCTGCGTCATGGCTATGGTCCTGGAGAAGCGGCCTCAGGCCGAGTGATCATTGTTCTTCGAGACGACGCGCTTGACGGCAGTCGCCGCAGCATGTGCGACGACGGCGACGCCGACGACGCCCGCCGCCGCCAAGCCGATCTCATCCGCGTTCTTCTCCACGCCGAATTGATGAATGTTGGTCAGCCGTTCATAGAAGGGACCCTTGTCCCAGAACCCTTCCTCCGAGCAGCCGATGCAGCCATGGCCAGATTGGATGGGGAAGGACACGCCGCCGTTCCAGCGCACCGTGGAGCAGGCGTTATAGGTCGTCGGCCCCTTGCAGCCCATTTTGTAGAGGCAGTAGCCCTTGCGCGCGCTTTCGTCGTCCCATTGCTCGACGAATTGGCCAGCGTCGAAATGCGGACGGCGGTAGCATTTGTCGTGGATGCGCTGCGAATAGAACATGCTCGGCCGGCCCTGCCGGTCGAGTTCGGGCAGTCTGCCGAAGGTCGTAATATAGGTGACGACGCCGGTCATGACTTCGGCGATCGGCGGACATCCCGGCACCTTGATGATCGGCTTGTCATGGATGACCTTGTCGATCGGCGTCGCCTGTGTGGGATTGGGCTTCGCCGCCTGGACGCATCCCCATGAGGCGCAGGCGCCCCAGGCGATGACCGCCATGGCGTCATCCGCCATCCATTTCAGTTTTTCGACGAAAGGCTTGCCGCCGTCGATGCAGAACATGCCGCCCTCGTTGAGCGGCGGATTGCCTTCGACGGCGAGGATATATTTGCCCTTATATTTCTGCTTCGTCTCTTCGAGGATCGCTTCGGCCTGATGGCCGGCGGCGGCCATGATCGTATCGTCGTAATCAAGCGAGATCATCGACAGAACGACGTCTTTCACCAGCGGATGCGCCGAGCGGATGAAGCTTTCCGAACAGCAGGTGCATTCGAGCCCATGCATCCAGATGACCGGCGTGCGCTCCTTGGTTTCGAGCGCATTGGCGATCTTCGCGGCGCCGATCGGGCCCATGCCGAGACTGGCGGCGGTCAGGCTGCAAAATTTCGTGAAGCTTCTGCGCGTCACCCCCTGTCGGCGAATGACGTCGTAAAAAGTCTCGATTGCGGCCATTCCCGCTCCTCCTGACTGCGTCTTCTTCCCTTCGTCGCGATCTCGCGTCGCGCTTTGTTTTCAAAGGGTGAGCAAGGTCCGGGCCAAGCGTCGCCAATTATTGAAATTGATTTAATTCCAAGGTGCTAAGCGCGATCGACCGACGCCCCGACGGGAAGCTTCGCGCGATGGCGGCTAGTCGATTTTCAGTCGGCGGAAAGGTGCTTGCCAGCCTCGTCAATGCGCCGTGCAAACCATGCAGGGATCGAATGATCGGATGACATGCTGAATGGAAGCGGCGCGCGCGCCATGGCCTTCGAGCGGCGCGCCGACAAGGGCCTGTTCGACGGGACCGGCCGCGCCGGAAGCGTCGCGCGGCGAGAAGTTCCATGTCGTCGGGGCGATGATCTGGTAGGCGCGTATCTTTCCCTTGTGCGCGCCAAGCCAATGTCCGAGCGAACCGCGGGCGGCTTCGACGAGGCCGACGCCTTCGCCCTCCCCATCGTGAGGCGCCACAGCGCAGAAAGGCTCGTTCAACGCCAGCGCCTTCGCCCAGTCTTCCGTCGCTGACGCCACCATCGCAAGCTCGAGGAGACGCGCGACGACGCGCACGAAAACATTAGAGCCGCGCGAACGTTCGAGCAGGGCGCGCACCAGCGGATGGCCATGAACCGCCAGCCGCGCAAGCGCGCCGACCTCCGCCGGACGCCCGTGAAGGCGCGGCGCCTTTGCGAAGGAATAAGCGCCGGGCCTATCGACATAGGGCTCGGTACGCGCGAGCGACGGCTCTTCCGGGCCGTCGCGCATATAGGCGTGCGAGACGTCCTCGCGGATTGCGGCGGCGTCGAGCGGCGACAGCGCGCCGGTAACGGGATCGAACAGGCCTTCGTTCAAGAAGGCGCCCGCCTCGCCGCGATAGGCGCCATAGCTCAGCAATGGATTGGCGGCGCGGCCGAGATGTTCGAGATCGAGCGCGCGCGCGATGCGGCAAAAGGCGGCGAAATCGCCCTCGGCGCCCTCCCCTTCGCAAAAGCGCTCCAATTCGTCAGGAGTCTTGAGGCCGAGCGGAGCGTCAAGCGGCGCCGCGAAGACCGTCGTCTCAAGGAAACGGCGAAACTCGCGCGCGATCGCGACGAGTTGCGCCTTCTGCCCAAGATCGATGGCGCTCGTCGTTCCGCCCGGCTGGAACGCAAGACTATGCGGCCATTTGCCGGCAAGGAGCCCCATGATTTCGAGAAGACGCCGGCGCGCCTGCAGAACTTCATTCGCCGCCGCGCCTTCGATCGCCTTGAAGCGGCGCAGGGCGGCACCGTGCCAACTGCGCCCCGCATATTGCGCACGCGCGAAATCCGGCATGAAGAATATGTAAAAATGCGTGAGATGATCGGCCATGTTCTCGGCCGCATGCGCGAGATTGGCCGCGACAATCCCATTAGGTGCGGGGACGGTTCCATAAAGCGCGCGCAGCGCCGCCGCCGCCGCCATGGATTGCGAAACCGAGCATATGCCGCAGATTCGCGGCGCGATGGCGAGCGCATCCGGTATCGGACGGCCAATCAGTATTTGTTCGAAGCCGCGATAGAGCGGCGTCGTCACGCGCGCCGAAGCGACGGCGTCGTCTTCGATGTCGAGCGCGACTTCGAGATCGCCCTCGACTCTATTGAAAGGTCCGACAAGAAGGCGCGTCATTCCTTCGGCTTTCTCGCGCCGCGCGGCGGCACGACGACATGGTCGGCCGTCGCGTTCCTTCGCACGCGCTGCGGCGTCGCCGATTTCGACAGGGCGGCGAGCGCCATGAACCAGGCTTTCGGCATGTCGAGTGGTAAGCCAATCGGCACGCCGCCGATTTTGGGCGTGCGGTGATAGTCGCGAATATCCTCGAAACCCGGCGAGGTGCAGGCGATGCAAGCGAAGCCGCCTTTGGTGCAAGAGCCGGAACCGTTCCAGCCGCGCTGATTGCAATCGCCAGCGGCCTGCGTCGCCTTGCAGCCGAGATGCTCCATCAGGCAGCCGCGCTGCGACAATGTTTCCGCGCTCGCCTTGAATTCATAGAATTCGTTACGGCTGCAGCCATGATGCGCGAGATGATCGACATAGAATTTCGGACGCCCGAGCGCGTCGAGGTCTTCCGCCGTCATGGCGTCGAGCGCCAGCGCCGCGAGTGTCTCCATGATCCAGCCGGGATGTGGCGCGCAGCCCGCGACATTGATGACAGGCAGGCCGCGTCGCGAGCGATAATCGGCGCCGAGCGCGCCTCCCGGCGCCACCTTGCGATATTGCAGGCCCACGGCGTCGGTGGGATCGGGGTCGGCGGCGGGAATGCCGCCAAAGGTCGCACAGGAGCCAATGGCCACGCAATAATCGGCCTTGGCTGCGAGAGCGCGCGCCCAATCGAGCATGGCGCGATCCGTACCGGCGAGACGATTAAAGAAACCTGTTCCGTCCGGTCCGCAGAGAATCGCGCCTTCGATGCAAAGCGCGTGGAGCGGCGTTTCTCCCGTCTCGATGCGCTCCAGAACGACGCGCGCCTCCAATCCGGTCTCCTCGCTGATGCTCGGATGCCAGAGAAGGTTGACGCCGAGCGTTCCGAGTTCCTGAAACAGTCCGCCGGAGCCATGCTCAAGCATCGACATGGTGCAGCCGCCGCAACTTCCGGCCTGAAGCCACAAGATATTGAAGGCGCCCGTGCTCATCCGCATTCGTCCGCCCTTAACTGCGGCGGCGCGCTTTGCATCGGAAGCTGCACCGTGAAAATCGCGCCTCCATCCGGCCGATTGGCCGCGACGATGGAGCCGCCATGTTCCTTGACGATCGAATAGCTGATCCAAAGGCCAAGGCCCGTCCCCTCCCCTACCACCTTGGTGGTGAAGAACGGCTCGAACACTTTGTCGAGCACGACATCCGACAGTCCGCGACCATTGTCCTCCACGACGATTTCCGCGCGCGCGTTCGTTTTGCGGATTGCGACGCGGATGCGCGGCGAGGCGACATCCTTCGTCGCATCGAAGGCGTTGTCGACGAGATTGACGAGCACTTGGTGAATCTGCCCCTCATGCGCCTCGATGACGACGCCCTTCTCGCAGTCGAAGCAAATCTCCGCCCGTGTCTTCTTGCTGCGCGCCGCCCAATTCGCCGCCGTACGCGCGATGCGCTCAAGATCGACGCGCTGCGTTTCCGCCGGCCGGCTGAAGGACAGCCGCCGCAAATTCCTGACAATGTCGCTGATGCGAACCGCGCCGTCCATCATGCCTTCGATGAGCGACGGCAAATCGGCAAGAATGGCGTCGATTTTGTAACGGCGCCGCAACTCGTCGTTCCGCGCGCTCGCGTGGGACTTTTCGAGAAATTCGGAAAGCGCCCCGCGATATTTGTCGAGCGTGTGGATATTGCCGTAAATGAAACTGATGGGATTGTTGAGTTCATGCGCGACGCCCGCGACGAGCCGACCCAGGCTCGCCATCTTTTCCTGCTCGACGAGTTTGCGCTGCGCCTGCTGCAATTCAAGATGCGCGCGGTGCAGCGCCTCATAGGCGCGTTTCAACTCGCCGATCGGGCGTCCGGTGAGGACGGCGCCGACACGCCGCCCGGCATGATCGAACCGGGCGGAGAAATTGATCGCCATGAGATCGGAGGCGCCATCCGCTGCAAGAAAGCGCAGCTCGCATTCCGTGACCCTGCCAGCAACGCCTTCAGCAATCTTCTGCAGGGCGCCGGCGCGATCCTCCTCGATCAGGAACTCCGCAAGGCTCGCGCCGAGCATTTGTATCTCGCTCATGCCGGTGATGCGCTGAAAGGCGGGATTGACCTGAAGGATGCGGCCCTTCTCGTCGCATACGACGAGGATATCGGAAACGGAAGCGATAACGCTTGAAATGAACTGCTGCGCTTCCTCGAGTTCGGCGTTTTTGATTTCGAGATCCGACTCGTAGCGAATGAGATCAGAATAAACCTCGTCGACCCGATGAATGACTTCGAGCCACATATTCTCGGTCTGCGCGTCTTCCGGCAGGCCGGCGCTCTCCGAGAGGAGATCGATCATATTCGCCGGACGAGAAATTTTACTCGTCGTCATCGCGCAGATCTCGCTCGACGCCATAGCGTTCGATCTTGTTGCGCATACCGACTCGGGAAAGACCAAGCTCCTCCGACGCGCGACTGATATTGCCGTCAAAGCGGCGCAACGCGTCCTCGATCATTTCGCGCTCCAGCGCCTCGACGCGCGTCTTGAGCATACGGCCCGCGCTTGCATGCCCGTTCGCCAATCGCGGCGCGAGAATGCGCGGCGACAACAAGTTTGCCGGCAGCAATCTATCATTTTCGGAGAGCGTCACCATACGCTGAATTTCATTGTGCAATTCGCGCACATTTCCCGGCCAGTCATAGCTTGCAAGCCGCGCCAGCGTCTCTGGCGTGAAGCCTTTCACCCCACGTTTGAAGCTGCGGTTGACGTCAGCAAGGATACGCATGGCGATCAGCTCGATGTCCTGCGGACGCTCGCAGAGCGGCGGCAGATGAATCGGAAAGGCCGCGACGCGATAATAGAGATCGCGCCGGAACCGTCCCGCCGCGACTTCGTCTTCAAGGCTTCGGTTGGTCGCCGCGATCAGACGCACATTGACTTTGCGCTGTCGCTGCGCGCCGAGCGGGCGTATTTCACCGTCTTGCAGCACCCGCAGCAGGCGTACCTGAAAAGCGGCCGAGGTTTCGCCAATTTCGTCGAGAAAGATCGAGCCGCCGTCGGCGAGTTCAAAGAGGCCGACTCGATCCTGATAGGCGCCAGTATAAGCGCCCTTCTTGCAGCCGAAGAGTTCGCTCTCCAGAAGCTCGTCCGGCAGCGCGCCACAGTTCTGCACGACGAAAGGCTTGTCGGCGCGGTCGGAGCCATAGTGAATCGCGCGCGCCAGAAGCTCCTTGCCAGTTCCCGACGCGCCGGTGATCAGCACCGAAATGTCATATTCCGTCGCCTTGCGCGCCAGTGCGACGACAGGCGCAACCGGACTATCCGGATGGTGGATGATGCGGCTGAATTCAAAGAGCCGCCGCTCCTTGCGGCGGCGCGTCGCGATCTGCTCGTTCAGCACCTTGGCGGCGGGCTTATTGTCGAGACCGGCGCCAACCTCCTTCTGATAGCGATAGAGCTGCGCCGCGTCGCGCACGCTGGCCAGCAGCTTCTCCGGCTCCCACGGCTTGGTGATATATTGATAGATGCCGGCTTCATTGACGCCGGCAATGATATCTTCGGACTCGGTATAGCCGGAGATGATGATGCGAATCGGATCGGGCCAGGAGATACGGGCCCGCTTGAGGAAATCGACGCCGCTTTCGCCCGCCATCCTGTGATCGCAGAGAATGACTTGCACGAGCTCCCCGTCGAGCACACCTTCCGCTTCCTTGGCTCTCGAGACGCAGATCACGTCGAATTCGTCGCAAAGGACACGTTGCAGCGCCTCGCGCGAACGAAGCTCGTCGTCGATCACCAGCACGGTCGAAGAAGAAGTCATTGCCTCATCCGGTCCGCAGGTCTTGCGGTTTAACAAATGCGCGGAAGCTGTTCTCCAGACAGCCAATCAACGATGCGCCCGCCGCCAAAGCGCGTCGTCATCTCGACGAAATTGCGCTCGTCTTCGACGACATGCCCGATCAGGGCCGCGTCGCATCCCAGCGGATCAGCGCGCATGGCGTCGAGCAGCGCATCGGCGGCTTCAGGCGCGCATATCGCCATCAGCTTTCCTTCATTGGCGACATAGAGGGGATCGAGTCCCAGGAACTCGCATGCGGCGGCAACCTGCGGCTTCACGGGAACTGATTCCTCGGCGATCATGAAGCCGACGTTCGATTGATGCGCGATTTCATTGAGCGCGGCGGCGAGGCCGCCGCGCGTTGGATCGCGCATCACGCGCAGGGCGTCGCCCGCTGCGGCGATCATAGCCGCGGTCAATCCGTGCAGCGCCGCCGAATCGGAAAAAATGTCAACGCCGAATTCGAGATTCTCGCGTCGCGACATGATGGCGACGCCATGATCGCCCATCGAGCCGGAAATAAGGACGGCGTCGCCAGGGCGCGCTTTGTCGCTCGAGAGCGACAAGCCATCCGGCAAGACGCCGACGCCGGCGGTCGAGATGAAGACGCCGTCTGCCTTTCCGCGCTCGACAACCTTGGTGTCGCCCGTGACGATCGGCACGCCGGCGGCGCGCGACGCTTCTCCCATGCTTTGGGCGATACGCTGCAAGTCGGCGAGAGAGAATCCTTCCTCGATGATGAAGCTCGCGGAAAGATATTTCGGCGTCGCGCCAGCCATGGCGATGTCGTTGATCGTGCCATGGACGGACAGCGAGCCTATGTCGCCGCCAGGGAAAAACAGCGGCGAAACCACATAACCGTCGGTCGTCATCACCAGCCGCCCCGCCGGCGCGTCGAGCGACGCCTGATCGTCGTTGCGGCGCAGCCAGTCATTGTCGAAGGCGTCGTGAAATATATCAGAGATAAGCTGCGCCATGGCGCGCCCGCCAGAGCCATGCGAAAGATCGACGCGGCCATTTCGCATGTCGAGTTTGCGTCGAACCGGTTTCATGATGAGGCTCATGACGCCGCCCTTTCGATGCGTGCGCGGCTGCGGTCGCGAAAGCGCCCATAGGCGTAATGCGCCGCGCAGGAGCCTTCCGATGACACCATGCAGGAGCCCATCGGCGTCTCCGGCGTGCAAAGCGAGCCGAAAAGCTTGCAGTCCGTCGGCTTTTTCGCGCCGCGCAATATGGCGCCGCACTCGCAGGCGGGATTGTCGGCGGCTGCGACAGTGTGAATGTCGAATCGCCTCTCCGCGTCGAAATCGGCGAAAGCGTCGGCGAGGCGCAGCGCACTGTGCGGCACTTCCCCAAGGCCGCGCCACTCGAAGCTTTCGCGCAAGTCGAAGACTTCCGCCATTTCCTTCTGCGCCTTGGCGTTGCCGTCGCGCGTCACGGCGCGTACATATTGGTTTTCGATAGCGCAGCGGCCTTCATTGATCTGGCGGATCAGCATCAGGATCGACTGCATCACGTCGAGCGGCTCGAAGCCGGAGATGACGACAGGCTTGCGATAGTCCTGCGCGACGAATTCATAAGGCCGCGCGCCGATCACGGTGCTGACATGCGCGGGACCGACTAGCCCGTCGAGCGACGTCGCTTCATCGGCTTCTCCCGCCAATATGGCGCGCATGGCGATCGGCGTCAGCACATGATTGCAGAAGACGGAAAAATTACGCAGCCCTTTCGTTTTCGCTTGTTTGATCGCGAGCGCCGTCGGCGGCGTCGTGGTTTCGAAGCCAATGGCGAGAAAGACAACTTCGCGATCGGGCTCAGCCTCGGCGATCCGTAGCGCGTCGAGCGTCGAATAGACCATACGGATATCGGCGCCCGCCGCGCGCGCTTTCAGCAGACTCGCCCCGCGAGACGCCGGCACGCGCATCAGATCGGCGTAAGTGCAAAGCGTCACACGCGGGTTGGTCGCGAGCCTGATCGCGTCGTCGATGCGCCCCACCGGCAGGACGCAGACCGGACATCCGGGGCCATGAATCATGGCGACATTCTTCGGCAACATGTCTTCGACGCCATAGCGCGAAATCGCATGCGTGTGCCCACCGCAAAACTCCATGAAACGGTAGTTTCTGCCGGGATCGACTTCGGCGGCGATCGTGGCCGCCACGCCTTTCGCGAGTTTGGGATCGCGATATTCATCGACATATTTCATGACGACGTCTCCATCGCCGCAACTTCACGCAACAAGGCCAGTGTGCGCTCGGCCTCTTCGGCATCAATCTTCGATAGGGCGTAGCCGACGTGAACGACGACAAAGTCGCCCACCCCGACATTGTCGACGAGCGCGATGCTGATGGCCTTGGACACGCCGTCCATATCGATGCGCGCCATGCCGTCCTCGAGAAGTTCCGTCACCTGCGCGGGGATTGCTAGACACATCGCACGAAATCCTGCGAATTTCGAGATTGCGCGAGAGCGCGCGCCATAGCCGCCTGGCCGAGCGAAAGGCCGCCGTCGTTCGGCGGGAGCTTTTGCGCGCGCAGAGGCCGTAAGCCGAGGCTTTGCAGACGCTCTGTCAGCCCTTCGGCGAGAATTCGGTTTATCATGCAGCCGCCGCCGAGCGCGACAAGATCGAGTTCCTGCGTTGTGGCGACTTGCGAGACGAGTTGCGCAAGGCCCTCGATGAGCGCGCCGTGAAACAATTCCGCCCCTTCGCGCGGGCTCAGTCGTCCTTCGGCAAGCACGCCGAGAAGCGGCAAGAAATCGAGCTCTCCATCCAGAAGGTGGAAAGCTCCTTCCATCGCGCGCGGCGTGACGACGAGCGCCTCCATCTCCATCGCCGCCTGCGCCTCGTAATGCTGGCGCGTCGAGAGTCCGAGGAGCGCCGCGGCGGCGTCGAAAAGCCGGCCCATGCTGCTCGTCACCGGCGGCGCATATCCCTGCCCGATGATCCGCGCCATCTCGATTGCGCGCGGCTCATCAGCGAAGAGCCGCTCCGCCGCGTCGAGACGGCCGAGCTTTGCGAGCGCGCCGACGCCCATCCGCCAGGGTTCGCGCGCGGCGCGATCGCCGCCCGGCGCCGGCAGCGGCGCAAGACCGCCGAGCCGTCGCCACGATGCGCCGCCAAGACGCATCAATTCGCCGCCCCATGACTGCCCGGCGTCGCCAAGACCGTGTCCGTCGAGCGCCAGGCCAAGCGCCGGCCCTTCGACGCGATGCTCGGCGAGAACGGCGGCAAGATGCGCCGCATGGTGCTGCGCACGAATGAGCGGCAAGCCCTGCTCCTCGGCCCAGCGCGTCGAAAAATAATCGGGGTGGAGATCGCAGGCGACAAACTCCGGCTTCACGTCGAGAAGATCGATGAGCCGCCGCGCGGTCTCGCGATAGAAGCGCGCCGTCGCGGCGTTTGAGAGATCGCCGACATGTTGCGAGACAAACGCCTCGCGGCCGCGCGTCACCGTGATCGTCGCCTTGAGATGCGCGCCGGCGGCGACGACGCAAGGTCCCTCCGCCCCAAGTTCGATCGGCTCGGGCGTGAAGCCGCGCGCTCGGCGCAGAAAGGCTGGCGCGCCGACGACGACGCTCATCACCGAATCGTCGATGCGCGTCACGATCTCGCGGTCATGCGTCACGATCAGATCGGCGATGTCGCCGAGGCGCGCCTGCGCCTCGGCATTGTCCTTCACCAGGGGGTCGCCGCCGAGGTTGGCGCTTGTCGCGACAAGCGCCAATTCTTGCGGCGCGTCGCGCCAGGCGCGCGTCGCGGGCGCGCCCGCCGCCGCGTGAAAAATGAGATGGTGCAGCGGCGCATAGGGCAGCATGACGCCGATGCGATTCAAGCGCGGCGCAATGGCTTTGGCGAGGACGCCCGTGCTTTGCATCAGGACGATGGGCCGCGCCACATCCTGGAGCAAAGCGAGTTCTTGCTCGGTGGCGCGCGCGATCGACGCGACGGAGGAAAGATTGGCCGCCATGACCGCGAAGGGCTTCGCGTCCCGCGCCTTGCGACGACGCAATTCTTCCACCGCCGCGCCGTTACGCGCGTCGCACATCAGATGAAAGCCGCCCACGCCCTTGGTCGCGACGATCTTGCCGGCGCGCAGCGCCCTGACGATCTCCGCTGGCGAAGCGGAAAGCTTAGGTCCGCATTCCGGACAGCAGATGGGTTCGGCGTGGAAGCGCCGGTTTGCCGGATCGCGATAGTCGCGCGCGCAAGCCGGACACATGGCGTAAGACGCCATGGAAGTCTGCGCGCGATCATAAGGCAGCCGCCGCGTTAGCGTATAGCGCGGCCCGCAATGGGTGCAGGTGACGAATGGACAGAGATAAAAGCGGCTGGCCGGATCGAAAAGCTCGTCGAGACAGTCTTCGCAAACCGCCGCGTCGGGAACGATGCGTGTCGAGCTTGCGCCGCCGACCGAGTCGAGAATGACGAAGCGCGAGGATTTGCGCGATGGCAGCTCCTCGACCTCTATCGACTCGACGCGCGCGAGCGGCGGCGGACGGCGTGACAGCGCATCAAGAAAAGCGTCAACGCGCTCGCCCTGCACTTCGAGCAGCACGCCGGCGGCGTCATTCTTGACGAAGCCGTCGAGCCGCAGGCGCGTCGCAAGATCATGGACAAACGGCCGGAAGCCGACGCCCTGCACCGCGCCGCGCACGCGCACCCGCAGACGCTGCGGCGCTGTCCGGGCGGCGTCCGCATAGGCCATTCGCCTTACTCCGCGACCGCCATGCGCGCAGCGCGCGCTTCGATCCAGGCGTAGAAGGCCTCCATGCCTTCGCCTGTCCGAGCCGAAACGACCAACGTCTGCAAATCCGGATTGACGGTGAGCGCGGCGGCGATACAGGCGCCGACGTTGAAATCGAGATGCGGCAGAAGATCGGCCTTGTTGAGCAGCATCAGATCGGCGGCGGCGAACATGTCGGGATATTTGAGCGGCTTGTCCTCGCCTTCGGTCACCGACAGCACGACGACCTTATGCGCTTCGCCGAGATCGAAGGCCGAAGGGCAGACGAGGTTTCCGACATTCTCGATAAAGAGCAGCGCGTTCTTCTCCGGCGCGAGCGTGTCGATCGCATGGCCAACCATGTGTGCGTCGAGATGGCAGCCCTTGCCAGTGTTGATCTGCAAGGCACGCGCGCCGCTTCCGCGAATGCGGTCGGCGTCGTTCGAGGTCTGCTGATCTCCCTCGATCACGACGATCTCGCGTCGCGCCTTCAAATCCTCGATCGCGCGCACGAGAAGGCTGGTCTTCCCCGAACCGGGGCTGGAGACGAAATTCAGCGCGAAATTGCCGTTCCCCGCGAGACGATGACGGTTTTCGCGCGCATAGGCGTCGTTCTTGGAGAGAATGTCGCGCTCGATCTTGACGATGCGTTCCTGACTCAGGCCGGGCGCGTGGACGCCGGCAAGTCCAGCGCCATAATGAATCGGGTCGGCGCCATGGCCGTCATGATGATGATGATCATGGTCATGGCGATGATCGTGCCTGTGATCATGATGATGACCGTGATCATGCCCATGATGATGGTCGTGACTTTGATGGTTATGACCAGCGTGCGCTTGAGCATGCGTATGCGCGCCAGGCGCTTGGGCCTTGTTCGGATCCTCAACGGCGCTCGTTCCACATCCACAGACCGTGCACATCAGGCGACCTCCAGTTCGACGAGGCGAAAATCATCGCCGCGGGTCATTTGAACGCGATGGCGCCCGCATTCCGGACAGGCGCCGAACCGCTCGGTCAACGCGACTTCCCTGCCGCAATCGAGACACCAGCCGGCGCCTGGGACATTAAGCAAGTCCAACATGGCGCCTTCGCAAATCGAGCCGCGAACCACAGCCTCGAAGCAGAATCGCAAGGCGTGCGGATCGACATGGCTCAACGCGCCGACGGCGACGCGCAGCACGGACACGCGTTGCGCGTCAGCCTTGGAGGCTTCCTCCTCGGCGAGGTCGACGAGGGCTTCCATCAGCGACATTTCATGCATGCTGCGCCTCCCGAAGGCTGATCTCGCAGGATGCGCAGGGATCGAAGAGCGCCGCAAGCGTTGCGACAAACTGCCGCGGATCGGCGACGTTGAGCTTCGCAGCCGCAAGCGCCTGAGCGAAGGGGCCGGCGGGGTGGAAGTTCCACTCCGTCGGCGCGAGAATTTCATAAGTCGTCACGGCGCCTGAGGCGTCGAGTTCGACGCGATGAAACAGAAAGCCGCGCGGCGAATCCACCATGGCGAAGCCCTCGCCCGGCCGGCTCGAACGCGTGACGACGAGCGCTTCCTCGCCCGGCAAGGGCTCCTTGCTCGCCAAGGCGTCCGAGGCGTCAGCGATGTCAAAAAGGCGCGCCTGAAGCCTTGCCGCCAATAGTCCGACGTTGCGGCGCAGGAAAGTGAAACGCCGCGCGAAAGCGCCTGTTTCAACAATGCGTCCCGGCAGATTCGGCGCGCTCAGGAAATCCGCGTTTCGCTCGCGCAGGGCGCCATGTATCGCCTCTGCGTCGCCAAGCGCAAGAAAGCCGTCGCCGTTCTGCGAAGACACGAGTTGCGAATATTGGGACGCATCGCGCCACATTTCCGCGAACCACCCTTGCGGGCGTCGATCCGCGTCAAGCGGCGCGCCGATGTCGACGGCCGCCTCTTTCAACGTGGCGTGAAGAGACGCGTCGTCTTCCCTGTCGGCTGCGTTGGAGACCGCCAGCGCCTTGCGCAAGGCCGGCAGATGCGCGAGACGCCGTGGGTCGTTCTTCTCTCCAGGCCAGTCGAGCACGCTCGCGCGCAAATGCTCCGCGACGCGCTCGGCATAGAGCCTGCGCCTCCAGCGCCAACGCAAGGCGTCTGGCGTGGGCTGTGATTGCGCCGCCGCCATGGCGGCTTCGCAGGCGATGCGCTGCGCGGCGGCGCAGAGGGTAAAGACCGAGCCGATCACACGCGGCGCTTCATTCGCCGCTTTCCGATGAAGCAGCCGCGTGACGTCGACTCGTTGTCGCGGCATGATCTTCGCCTCTCCTACCCTATCTGCGATACGCGTCACCTCGACGCCGATGCTGGTCGACATCCTTCCTGGATCGCTCATGGCGCGACATTCGCCGCTCCGCGCCTCGCGCCGAAAATGAGCGAGCGCCGATCCAAACCGGCAGGACTTCGCCCTGCGGCTTCGCGCCGATCCGCCGAACCGGGATCGAACAATTCGTCGAGCGCAGCGACGGCGACGGCGCGCGCGGCGGCATGATCGGCAAAGTCATTCATCGGAGAAAAGAGTGAGCAAGAGTCGATGCGGCCGAAACCATCAAGCCGCCCGACAATGAAGCTTACGCGCCCGGCGGGCAGCGACCAATGCGCGGTCTCGCCGAGAGGTCTCAGCGGAAGCTCCTCGGCGCCTGCGGCGCAAACCGTAAGATTCATGAACCACGGGGTAAGAATGACGCCGATCGCATGGTCGCCATAGGACCGGAAGCCGATCGCCTCTATATCCAACGACGGATTGCAGATCGGCAGATCGCGCATCGCTTGATAGACGCGCCGATAGTGATCGGCGAGGCGCGCGCCAGCAAAGACCGCCGCGGTTTCGCGCGCCGGATCAGTCGTCGCGCTCATCGGCGAGCCTCATGAATTTCGCTTGCGGCGCGTCGCAATTGGGACAGCGCCAATCCGCCGGCAATGCGCTGAAGGATACGCCTGGCGGAATCTGCCAGACGTCATCGCCAATTGCGGGATCATAGACATGCCAGCAGACGCCGCATTCCATTTTTGCGCTGACGCCGGCGTCGCGAGGCGCGCCGAAATTCTCGAAGCTCATTGGAAATAGGCCTCGTGAATTTCGCGGAGCCGCTCGCTTGAATCGCGGAAATCCTCGGTCGCCGCCAAAGCGACGACGGGCACGCCGCCAATTTCGAGCGTATCGAGAATGATCTCGTCCATGGCGTTGAAATATTGCACCGACCAGACATGGCGCGTCGCCGTCGCATGAACGCGGCATTTGCCATAGCCCCGCGACAGGAGGGATAGAGGCCCCTCGCCAAGCGACGCCTGCAGAAAGCTCATGTCCGCGGCCGTCATTGGAAACAGCGAGAAATTGACGATGTGAGACTTGTCTCCTGGCGCGAAAGCGGCGACCCGGGCGCGAATTTCCGCGAGCAGCGGCATGACGTTCATTGCGCCTTCAGGCGCTTCGCCGAAGGAAACGTCGCGGGCATTTACGATCGCCGCGCGCGTCACAACCTCGGGAATGGCGCCGATTTCGAGATAGTCGCCGACAAGCCGATCGTCCACGTCGCTAAAGCGCACGCGCCAGAGGCCTGCCATCGTCGATTCCGAAATTTGCGCCGTGACGCCGTCGGGCAGCGCAACGACGCCGCTCACCTCGCCCGCGCCGAGCGCCTGATCGAGAAGTTCGCGCTCATCCGCGCTGCGATCGGTAATGTCGAACAGGCGGCCCGTCTCGCTGGCTTTCTGGCGTGCGAGCGCGTCGGCGAGTTCGAGAAGAAGATCGCCAACGCTGGCGCAGCGGCGAATGAGGTCTTCCGAAGACTTATGCGCGAGCCGGCCGAGACCCATCGTTTCGCCGGCGGCAACGCCCTCATCGAGGCCGATCGGCATGATCGTCATCGCTTCTTCGGCGCCTTCGGGCGCCACCCAAAATCCTGCTTTCAAGGGTCAGGCTCCGCGGCTGAAAACAATCTCGACCTGCGGCCCGTTCGGGCCGGCGATCGCGGGCGCGTCGAGGTCGAGAAAGCCTTCGATTTTTGCGATGTAGTCGGCCCAGTCCCAGATTTTTGGGAGGACGCCGACCGGCTCGGGCCCGCGCATGACGACGAGGCTTGGCGAGACATAGGCGTGGAGCCGCGCGCGCAATCTTTCTTCAGCTTCGGGCGCGATCACGGCGCCGCGCAGGCGATCGGAAAAATGCAAGAGCAGCTCCGGCAGCACGACTGCGACATCGCCTGTCTCGGGCCGGTTCGCGCCATCGCCGGAAAGGAACAGGAGAACCTGGACGCGCTCTTTCGATGCGGTGTCGAGAAAATCATCGAGACTGAGGTCGTCGACGACCGGCAGCCGCGCCCGTTCGATCAGGCGCCGCAGCAAAGGCGACATTGGCATCTCCTCCCGCTTTCTTTTTTGGAGAAATTGCAATGAGGGCGCCAAGGCCGGAATGACCTTTCATTCAACATATAGTATTGAAATAAAATGCATTTATTGGACAGAATATTTGTGCGCCGCTTCCAATTTGGAATCTTTCTTTCTTTCTATGACAAGAATGTTTCCAAATTGGCATATGCCATCCGAACCATGTGAACATTGTTCATTTTCATTCAGACACCGCCTTTCCTCGCACATGCCGAGAGTCGCAAAGGACTTCTGCCCCATAAGCGTCGCCGGCCGGCCAAGAGCAGATGAGGCGGCCCTGCGACGCGAAGGGTCGCGCGCGCGCCGTTCGGTCGGATTTCGCATTTGATCGCGTTATCGCCGCAACATTCGATATTCTCAAGCCGAGACGGCGCACGATATTTGGTTCGATTCCTTCGACGCAATCGCTCGTCTTAAATCTCCTCGAAATTCTCGAAGCGCGATCGGGCCCCCGCTCGACGGTCGAGACTCCCTGGCTCCCTACGAATCATTGGCGTGAAGTCTTTCGCGATCCCGCCTGCGCCGACAACTTCCTCGATCGCCTCGATCGCCTCGTTCACCATGTTCATCCTATCGAGCTTTCCAGCGAAACCCTGCGCCGCGATCGGCAAACGAAGATCGGCGTGCGAAGTAAAACGGCTTGACCAAACGACTTCGCCGGTGAGACAAAATCGATCAACCAGCAAGCTTCGGCTGCCCGACGGCGTCATTGCGTTTGCGGCGGGCGACATCTTTCAGGAGTCATGGGCGGCATTATCCCTTTTTCAGCCGAGCGGCTTCATCGGACTTCGCAGCCTTCAGGCCAACTGCGTGATCGGCTCCGGTAACAGCGGGATAGATTCGGGCGACCCGCGCCGGCGAAATCAGTGGATCGCCTTGCGATGAGAGTCGGCCATAGACTGGCGTGGAGGTAAGGAATGGGGTTGCCGTCGCACCTTCGAAGTCTCGAGTCCGAAGGGATCTATATTTTGCGGGAGGTGGTCGCGGAGTTCAAAAACCCGGTCATGCTTTATTCGATCGGCAAAGATTCGAGCGTCATGCTTCATCTGGCAATGAAGGCGTTTCATCCAGCCAAACCGCCATTTCCGCTGCTTCACGTCGATACGACCTGGAAATTTCGCGAAATGATCGCCTTCCGGGACGAGACCGCGGCGCGCCTCGGCATGGATTTGATCGTGCACGTCAATGACGACGGGCTAGCGCGCGGCGTTTCACCTTTCACCTTCGGGTCGTCCGCCTACACGCAAGTGATGAAGACGGAAGGACTGCGTCAGGCGTTAGACAAATATAAGTTTGACGCCGCCTTCGGTGGCGCGCGGCGGGATGAAGAGAAATCCCGCGCCAAGGAGCGCGTTTTCTCACACCGCACCAGTACGCACGCCTGGGATCCGAAAAATCAGCGGCCCGAGCTGTGGCGCGCTTTCAACACGCGGATCCGGCCCGGCGAGTCGATGCGCGTTTTCCCGCTGTCCAATTGGACGGAGCGCGACGTATGGGATTACATCGCGGCGGAAAACATCCCCGTCGTGCCGCTCTATTTCGCCCGCAAGCGGCCGGTGGTGCGACGCGACGGCGCGCTCATCATGGTTGATGACGCGCGCCTGCCGTTAAATCCCGGCGAGGTCGCGGAAATACGGCGCATACGCTTTCGAACGCTCGGCTGCTATCCGCTCACCGGCGCGATCGAGTCGGAGGCCGATACGCTCGACGCGATCATTGAGGAGATGCGTCTGTCGTCGATGTCCGAGCGACAAGGCAGGCTTATCGACTTCGACGAAGCGGCGTCCATGGAAAGGAAAAAGCGCGAGGGCTATTTCTGATGTCGGCCAATACTCGAGACGCGTCAGTCGAAACAAAATCGTCATGCCCAACTCTGCGCTTTCTTACCTGCGGTTCCGTCGACGACGGAAAGTCGACGCTGGTCGGGCGTCTGCTCTATGAACGCAAGCTGATTTTCGACGATCAACTGGCGACGCTGGAGAAGGATTCCAAGAAGCACGGCGCCGTTGGAGAGGAAATCGATTTCGCGCTGCTCGTTGACGGACTCGAGGCGGAACGCGAGCAAGGCATCACGATTGATGTCGCCTATCGCTATTTTTCGACGGAGGCGCGCGCCTTTATCGTCGCCGACTCGCCCGGTCACGAGCAATATACGCGGAACATGGCGACCGGCGCCTCGAACGCCGATCTCGCAATTCTGCTAGTCGACGCGCGGAAAGGACTGCTCACGCAAACGCGTCGCCACGCCACCATTGCGTCTTTGCTTGGCATCCGCCATGTCGTCTTGGCAATCAACAAGATGGATCTCGTCGACTACAGTCAGGCTACGTTTGATCGGATCGTCGCGGATTTCACCCATGCCGCGTCTGAGCTGCATTTCGCCTCCATCGCCGCAATTCCGATTTCGGCGCGCTATGGCGACAATGTCATCTCCCTATCGGACAAAATGCCGTGGTATTCGGGACCGCATCTCCTTTCCTATCTCGAAACGGTCGATGTCGAAAACGCGGTCGCCGATCAGGCGATGCGCTTGCCCGTACAATGGGTCAATCGTCTGCAGCAGGATTTTCGCGGTTATGCGGGAATGCTTGTCTCCGGTCGCGTGAGCGTCGGCGATGAAATCCTTGTCGCCGCCTCCGGCCGCACGTCTCGGGTTGAGCGCATTGTCGCTATGGACGGCGATTCGACAAGCGCCGCAGCGTTCGATTCGGTCATGCTGACGCTCGCCAACGAAATCGACATTTCGCGCGGCGATGTGCTGTGCCATCCCAAGCAGCGTCCCGACGTCGCCGATCAATTCGCGGCGCACATCATTTGGATGAGCGACGAGAAGCTGCTGCCGGGCCGCTCGTACTTCATGAAGATCAATGGCCGCTCCCTCGCGGGAAGCGTGACAGAGATCAAATACAAGCTCGACGTTGATAATAACGCGCATATCGCAACCAAGACGCTGAGCCTCAACGAAATCGGATTTTGCAATATCGCTCTCGGTTCGTCCGTTGCGGTGGACCCTTACGACGCCAATCGCGCGACAGGCGGGTTTATTCTCATTGATCGATTCACCAATGCAACGGCCGGCGCGGGCTTGATCGCCTTTCCACTGCGCCGTGCGAAAAATATTCATCTACAGGCCCAACTGGTCTCAAAAGCGGCGCGCTCCCATATCAAGCATCAACAACCCGCCGTTCTATGGTTCACGGGTCTCTCGGGGGCCGGCAAGTCGACGATCGCCAATCTTGTCGAAATGAAATTGTTGGCGCGTCATGCGCATACCGCCATGCTGGATGGCGACAACATCCGTCATGGCTTGAACAAGGATTTGGGCTTTACCGACGTCGACCGCGTCGAAAATATCCGCCGTATTGGCGAGGTTGCGAAGTTGATGGTCGACGCGGGGCTCATCGTGCTTTGCGCGTTCATTTCGCCCTTCCGGGCCGAGCGACAAATGGCCCGCTCGCTCGTCAGCGAGGGCGAATTTATCGAAATTTTCCTCGATACGCCGCTTGACGTCTGTATCTCTCGCGACCCGAAAGGCCTTTATAAGAAGGCGCTCGCGGGCGAGATCAAGAATTTCACCGGCGTCGATCAGACCTACGAACTTCCGACGTCGCCCGAGATGCATGTCCGATTCATGAATGAAAAGCCGGAAGAGATCGCGGACCGGATCATTAAGGAACTCGAAACGAGAAACGTGATCCATGGCTGATTCGGCACAAGCGTGAATTGACGCCGCCTTTAATGCCGATTTGCATTCAATTGGCTTTGCCGGCGTGTCGGCGACAAGGGCGTCGCGAGGCCGAACTTTTCGCCAACGCTCTACACGAGGCGCGCCCCTTTACGCTTGCGCCGTCTCATGACAAAGGCAATTCTTCCAATAGGTCAAGCAGCGCTCCAAACCGAACTGGCTTAGTCAGCAGACCGTCGAATCCCGAAAGACTCGCTGTCTCCACGTGCGACGTGCCGAGGGCTATCAAAGAGACCTTGTTGCCGCCGGGCAACTTTCGAATGCGGCGCATCATGTCGATTACGTCGATGTAAGGAGTGTCGATCTCGACAAACACCAATTGGGGCCTAAACTCATTAAGCGCGCCCACGCCATCTGAGCCGCTGCAAGCGACCCGGACACCGATTCCGACCGTCCCAAGGAGCAGCGCAAGCCGATCGGCGGCGTCACGATTGTTATCGATGACCAGAGCTTTGAGCTGCAGTATTGAGGTCTCGTCGTTCGGAGCGGTCGCCGTTTCGAGCGCATGCCTGTAGCGCTGAGCCGTAATATCGTGTGCGACTCCGATCATCCGAAGCGGTTGGCCGAGTTGGTCTCGCTCGACGATCCCCAGCTCCCGAAACCATGTCACTATTCCGTCCGGACTAAGGACGCGGATCTCGGTTTGAAACCGTTCAGTCTCGCCGCGCAGCGCTGCTTTAATGTCCGTACAAAACTTCTCTCTATCTTCTGGATGCACAGCATCTCGGACTGCAGCGAAACGGCTGAACATGCCTGTGCTCGAGGAATTGTCGGAGTCAAACGGATCGAACCGCCGCACAATATCGCGCACGATGTCCCATTCGAAGCTTATTACGGGAACCATGCGCAACGCTAAGCGTAGCGCAAGCTGATTACGTCGCGTCCGCTCGTCGCGCGCTGCCGTATATCCGAAACTCAGTTGTCGCCGAAGTTGCGTCATCGAAGCTTTGTCGTAGCAGTTTTCCGATCGTCCATTAAATCCAGTTAATGCGAATCGTAGGGCAATATCAAGCTATTGCCCAGCGAGTGGCGCGCTCGTGGTTTATGCTGGAGTTCGATACTGCACTGTCAGCGAAAGCTCCGCTTTAACGCCTCTCGTGGAATCGACTAGCCGGATTGACCCGCCACGGTCGGCGCGGTTTTGCCCGACAGGCCCGCATCCATCCTCTTATTGAATTGATCGTCCAAGGAGGGACGGTCATGAATAGAGAAATCAGGGTCGAAGCGGACGCTTTCGCGACTGGCCCGCGAAAAAAATATCCTGGCGCCATGTTTGCCAAGCGCTCTCTGCCGAATCCAACCGCCACGCTGTCGCAACGCGCTGACGGCAATTGCCGCCGTCTATGTTCCGTAATGACGGATAAACCAATTCTTCACGGACTGCGTCAATAAGCCGTAGCTAAAAAGAGTCGCGGCGAGGATCGGCCAATACAGCGCCGGCAAGGGCGTAAAGTGCAGCGCGTCGCCAATTTCCGTATAAGGCAGGCCGGCGCCGATCGCACTGACGATGACCGATGTTGCGATCAAGCCCACGCTGGCGCGGCTTTCGAGAAACGGAATCCTATTCGTGCGAATGACGTGAATGATAAGCGTTTGCGTTAGCAGCGACTCCACGAACCATCCTGTCTGAAAAAGCGATGGATTGTTCCAGCCGTCGAAGACCGTGAGCATAATAAAAAATGTCGTGTAATCGAATATCGAACTAATTGGTCCAATGATCACCATAAAATGAAAAATATTGCCGATGTCCCATTTTCTTGGAACTGCGACATATTCCTCGTCGACATTGTCGCTTGGAATAGCGGTCTGCGAAAAATCATAGAGAAGATTGTTAGCGAGAACTTGAATGGGCATCATCGGGAGAAATGGCAAGAGTAGGCTTGCTCCGATCACGCTGAACATGCTGCCGAAGTTGGAGCTCGCCGCCATCTTAATATATTTTATCAGGTTGCCGAAGACTTTGCGTCCCTCGACGATCCCCTGATGAAGAACCAGCAAACTTTTTTCGAGTAAAATAATGTCGGCTGATTCCTTGGCGATATCCACAGCGGTGTCGACGGAAATCCCCACGTCGGCTGCTCGTAGCGCGAGACTGTCATTGACGCCGTCGCCCAAAAAGCCGACGACATGGCCTCCAGCCTGCAGTGCAGTGATGATCCGTGCTTTCTGTTTCGGAGAGACTTTTGCGAAAACGGTGACGCGCTCGGCAAGTTCGGCCAGCTCCTCGTCACTCAATTCATCCAGATCGGGGCCCAGAGCTAATCCATCCACTCGCAGATTTACGTCCCGACAGATTTTGCCAGTAACGACCTCATTGTCGCCAGTGAGAATCTTGGCGACGACGCCCGATTTTTTAAGCGCCGCCAGCGTCTCCCCGACGCTTCCCTTCGGTGGATCGAGAAGCGCGATAAAACCAAGCAGGATGAGTCCTTTCTCATCCGCTGTGGAATAGCCACCACGTATCAAACCGATTTTCTTGTAAGCAACCGCGATAACGCGCAGCCCATCCTCGTTGAGCGCTTGCACGTTCCGTAACGCCAATTCGCGGCGGGCCTGATCGAGCTTTACGACACGGCCTGCGACCTCACAACGCACGCATGTTGATAATAGCTCCTCAACAGCGCCTTTGCAGATCAAAAGGCGCGCGCCGCCGGTCATCGGCGTCGCGACGCGTTGTATAATTCCGGTGATTCCCCGACGTAAGGCGCCCTGTGCGCTGTTGTCGCGTTCAAGTATGACTGACAATCGTCGTCGCTCAAAATCGAATGGAATCTCGTCCACGCACCGATAGTAATTTGTTGGCGGGAAAACGCGGTTATCCTCGACATATTGAAGCACAGCTTCGTCAAGCAGGCTCTTCAATCCAGACTGATGATGACTATTCAGATAGGCGTATTCCAGCGTCTTCTGGCATCGAGATCCGCGAATATCGAGATGCAGACTGAGCGCAATCCTATTCCGCGTCAGCGTTCCGGTCTTGTCCGTGCAGAGCACGTCCATCGCGCCGAAATTTTGAATTGCATTAAGCCGCTTTACGATCACGCGCTTGCGCGACATGGCGATCGCGCCTTTGGCGAGATTGACGGTGGCGATCATCGGCAACAGCTCAGGCGTCAAGCCAACCGCCACCGCAAGCCCAAACAGCAGCGCCTCCGCCCAATCGCCCTTTGTCAGTCCGTTGATCAAAAAGACAGTCGGCGCGAGTGCGAGCATGAAGCGGATCATCAACAAAGTGAATCGATTTACGCCCTTATCGAAACTTGTCAGTTGACGCTGGCCGGTGAGCTGATCCGCGAATTGTCCCAAATAAGTATTTGGTCCGGTAAAGATAATAACGCCGACGGCAAACCCGCTCACGACGCTAGCGCCCATTAACGCGATGTTGGGCGCCTCAAGCGGATTTAGAATTACATCAGGGCCAACTTGCGCGCGCTTTTCGCAGGGCATGGATTCGCCAGTCAGCGCTGATTGATCGACATACAGATCTTTGGCCGCGAGCAGCCGCATATCAGCAGGAATCATGTCGCCGGCTGACAAGCGCACCAAGTCGCCGGGAACAAGGCTTGCGCTGGCGCACTCCTGAAATTCCGCCGTCGCTCCCCTCTCGCCATTAAGGGCGCCGTCGCGCCGTCGCACGCTTGTTGTGATCTTCACCATCGCGCGCAGCCGCGCCGCGGCGGCGTTGGAACGATGTTCCTGGACGAACGCCAACATAACGGCGAGGGCGACGATCACGAGAATGACGATGGCGGAGTGGAGATCGCCAAGAAAATAAGACGCCGCGGCGAGAAAGAGCAGCAGCGCGTTGAGCGGATTGCGGGCGCGATCTATAAATTCGCTGAGCGCGCTTGGCGCGCGATGTTGAGCGATGACGTTGGGGCCGACTGCAGCAAGTCGAATTGCTGCGTCGACTTCGTCCAGACCTTCAAGCGAGGCGTTGAGATGCGCCAGAACTTCGTTCTCATCCATGCTCGCTACTGCGAGCAATTCTCGAGTGTGCTCGGCGCCTTGGTTGTCGGGTCGAATGCGCGCGGACGCTCTGCGAAGAAAGTCTATGCCTGACGGCATGGCCGAGTCGTTCATGAACCCAATTGCTCACACGTCTGGCGTTATCCTTTTTCTCAGGCAATTACTGGTCTTGCGTCAATTCTGTTGTCAATCGATTTTTCTTAATCCTGAGCTCAAAAGCAGCCCAGCGCAATCCAAGCTCCTTGAGAGCTGATCTTGTGAATGGGAGCGACTCCGTCAAATCGGGGCCAGCTACGACGATCGTTGTCGACGCCATTGAGGACGATTTGCGGGACATGATGATGGAGACGCGATTTGGCGTCTAGCGATTAACATTTAGCTCCGCTTACGCGCCAAAGCGTCGCCGTCCCAAGCAACGTTTAATGTCGGGTCGCCCCGCTCCGGCGGCGAGTTGTGCTGCATCGCAAACTCTCCGGATGCGCCGCATCACACTTTTAAAGGGGATAATCGCGCGCGGGATCGATCCCGGCATCCGTCAGAAATTTGCGCAGGGCGGCAATCTCGTCTTTTGGAAGACTATGATGGACGTCATGGAAGCCATGGGTATAGCCGTTCAGCGTCACCAATAAATGGTTGTGCCGAGTGTGGGTTATCTCAGCTCCAAGCTCTTCCAACATTGACTTGACGATCTTTGGATCAATGTTGCTGCTCATTGGATGCGCGAATAAGGCATGCAGGGTTGTCCGATGCTTGTGGTTCATTGATTGCGCTCCCTGCTCATCTCAAAGGCCTATCTCGAAAGACGACAATATCCCCTCGCAGCGAGGCAGGCGATCTCTTCGCTCTACCGCTGGATCGCCCAACAAGACAACGTCGGATTGGCGTTATCGAAGACTGACGGCGCCGCTTCCGCCCGAGCACGACGGGTCGCCTGTGGCCGACAATTCGCCGGGTCGGTCATCCACAACGATGAAAGCGATCGAGGAAAGTAAACAGGGAAGCCAGCCAGTTTAACGAGCGCAAACGCTTATTTCGACGATGGCGTCCGGTCCCATCAAGTCGCCATCGTTCGTGTGACGCTCTGCGAACCAGTGGCCCACACCGCGCTTGGCTTCGCCTAGAAAGTCGAGACCGCGCAGTTCGGCCAGATGCCCGAGATCGCATATGAGGTCCGCGATCACATGTTCTTCTATGGTTCCGCAGCTTTGTTGATAGATGCGAACCGCCTCGCTCGCGGCTGCAATATGTTTGGCTTTATCGATCATGGCTTACGTGAAAGCGGGCGCCGATTTCGTATGACGGAGCGGGATGCCCCCATGATTCCGGCTCTCGCCACAATCCTATCAATGTTGCTGGCATGCCCGCAGGCACATTACCTTTTGCTCGCTGCACGGCTCGCCGCCCGTGACATATGGCTTGCCGATTTGATTTCCTTGACTATAGCAGCGCCGATAGGCCTTCCGGCATTGGGCTTTGCAAGCGGCGAGATTGGAAGAGCCGCCTCCCTTCGCCAAGATGTAGCTTGGCAAATTGACGGTCGATCCCCCTTTGAGCAGCATCGTCACCCGCGTCTCCATTCCGCGAGCGTTGTCGACAGGATCGCTTCGCGCAATGGAGGATCCAGCAAAGGATGGCGCGCAGAGGCACAGAACAGCGAGACAAGACAAAGCAAGATGATTTTTCACTTGATCTCCTCCCTTATGGTTTTTCCTACCTTTATTGGTTGTCCGGAACCTCCGCCTCTCACCCAGCTCGGCCGCGGCCCTGGAACTGAGCAGCAAGTGTCGCCGCCGCCGCTTAGAAACAGCCGCTACTTCTTTGCCGGCTTCGCCGGCGCCTTATGTTTGGCGACGGGTTCCGCGAGGTTGACCGTTTCGACGGTCAGCCCATCCTCTGCCGCCTTCAGGGCTAGGTTGGCCTCGTAATATTTGTGCTCCGCAAGGAGTTTGATTGCCTGATCGACGCGCTTTATCGTCGCCTTGATCGGCATCAAGGTGCGGGTGTAATTGAGGTCCACCTCGGCAAGGCGCAGCTCGTTCATCGCCTCCTTGTGTTCACCCTTCTTGAAGTGCTCGTTCGCCTTGGCGATGTGCAACTTCTTTTCGTTGGTCGGAACATAATCGTCGGCGACCGCCAAAGTCGCATCAATCGGAATTAAATCGACCTTCGCGGTCTCAGTTTCATTCTCCACATTCTTTCCGTTGACGGTCTCATTGACCTTGACCGCGAAGGACGGCGCTTCCTTTTCGGCTGCCTCAAGGGAAACCTTCGCAGCGTTCATTAGTTCCGAAACCGATTCCGTTTTCCCGTTGAACAGGGCGATTCTTGCTGCGCGCACCGAGCGCATGGCGGAGAACCCGTCCTGAGACAATTTCATCAGCGTCTTTTCTGCTTCGTTTTTTGGATTGGAGGCTGAAACCACCGAGTCTTTGGTCTTCCCGCTCTGTGCGGCGTTGTCTTGCTGCGCGAGCGCGAATGGCGAGAATGAGCAGAAAATAGTGAAAACGGCCGTGAACAGCGCTTTTTTCGTCTGATTGCTCAACGTCATCTCGATCTCTCTACGGCTGTTGATTTCAAGAAGGCGCGCTGAATGACGGTGACTCGTCCCAACGCCGCCTGCTAAAGTCTGGCATCGCAGTTTTGCCGCCGCTTTTCTCGACTGTTACAACCGGGATGCCCGGCAATGGCGTCGCGCTCGTCTACGCCTATCCTGACAACGATTTGGGCCAGCGCGGCCTCAATTCATTTTGTCGCGTCGCACTCCTCGACGCCAAACCAGCGCCATCTCAATCAATATCGCCGTTCCATAAAACGCGGCGATCCAGCCGATGCTTCCCCGATCAGTCCGCCATAAATTCCAGAGAAGGATCGCGCAGCTTCCCGCTGTAAGCAGCGTTCCCGTTAATGACAGCAGCGGGTGCAGTCCGATTCGTTTGGAAAGGCGGAAAGCAGCGAGGTTCACCGCAGCGAATATCAAGAGGAAAGTCACGCTGGCCAAGGTGGAGATGGCGGCGAGATTGGCGGTCACGGCAAACGCCAGCGACACTATGGTTAAAACAAGCAGCGCCACATAGGGCACCGGGCGATTTCGGGCGCGAAGGGCGAAGACGCGAGGCAGCGCATGCTCCTGGGCCATAACCATGGCAAGCCGCGCCGCGCCGAATAAGGTGGCGTTGATCGCAGAGGCAGTAGACAAAAGGGCGGCGACGGCGATCATCACAAAGCCCGCGTGACCCAGCTTCGGCTTTGCCGCAACGGCAAGGACATACTCTTGATCATGCTGAATCTCAGCGGGCGTCAGATTGCCGAGGGCGACGATCGCCACCAAGATGTAGATCGCCGTCGTGACCAGAATGGCGCAAAGGATTGCGGGCCGGAGATTGCGCTCAGGGTCCCGCATTTCAGAGATGGCGTTGGGAATCAGTTCGAATCCCTCGAATGCGACAAAGATCAACGCCACCGCAGCCAGGGGCGTGAACCACCCATGATCAAATAACGGAATGAAGTGGCTTGCCTCCATTCCAGTTCCGGCGACGACCACAAAAAGACCGAGAATAGCCACTTTGCCAGCCACGACTGCAAGCTCGACGCCTCCCGAGAATTTCGCGCCGATTAGGTTCACCGCCAAGAAGGCCGCCATCACCAGACTCGCCAATGCGTCTGCCGAAGGCGCCACAAGACCCGCCTCTCGCAAAAGCGCGAAGCCGTAGTCTCCGAAGGCCGACGCATACAGCGCAAGCGTTCCGATATAACCAACGATCAAAAGCCAACCCGCCACCCCTGCGATCGCAGGCGCCGCGAAGGCCCGTTCGATATAGGTGAAACTGCCGCCATCGCCGCGGAAGGCGAGGCCGAGATGAGCATATGAGAATCCTGTCAATAATGCGATTGCGCCGCCGCCAGCGAGGGTCAGCGCGACTGCGTGGCCGGCGACAGCGATAGCTAGGCCGAGAACGGCAAATATGCCGCCGCCGATCATTCCGCCAACGCCGAGCGCAGTCACTTCGGCAAAGTTCAATTTACGGGCGTCAGCCCTCGCTTCAACTTCACTCATTGCGCATTCGCGGGCGCCGCAAGCGGCGCGCAGCGGCCTCTTCGGTTTCAGTCTTCGGCAACTTAACGTTCGCCCGCTGCGCTTCAACGGCATCCATGTGTGATCCGGATCGGGTTGATGTCTTTCCCAACTGTTACATCCGCCACAAAGCCCCCTTGCACAACGAAGCCGCGTCCATTGCCGCAATCGGCTCTCGCAATTCGTCGTTTGTCATCCTGCTCACATTCCTGTCAGAAGAACGGAACTGGGGAGCGCCATAAACTGAGTCGTCGTATTCTTGCGCTTTCGGCGAGGCTGGATGTCGCTGCCTTGCTTATGCCTCGCTTCGCTTTGGCCGAGGATCATTTGGCGGAGGCCATCAGCCATGCCGAGGCGGCGATCGACCACGGCACGTAAAAGCACGCTGAAGTTGCGACGAAGCGCGCCGAAGAGGCTGAGACGAATCTGGAAGCGGCGACAAAGTAACTGAAATCATGACCCCCCACCGTTGCTTCCGCGGCGGGGGCGCAACTCCGCTGGCGGCGGGTATCCGCGCCCTGACATATGCGCGCATCCTTATGTGGCCAATTTACCATAAATTTTAAAAATCAACGCTCGCTCACCCGCCACGATCGCTTCTCCATATTGTGGCCGCAACCCAAGCAGACCGTGAGACCGCCAATTAATGTCGCTTGAGGGTGTCAGATGCATCGACCTCGCTTACTCCCGCAAAAGGACCCAATCGGCGAAGAACTCCGCGCCATGTACGATTCCGTCCTTAGCGAGCCGCTTCCAGATCGGTTTCTTGATCTTTTGGAGAGGCTGGAAACGGAAAGGGTCTTGGTTTTCCGCGTTACGGACCGCCAAAAAAATTTCGACGCCTCAATAAATTTTCCAACGGAACAGGATTCCGAGTCGTCCGTCGCAGCCTGAAAGCGAGCTAAGAGGAGAACTATTTTAGCGATTCAGGCAGAGGCCTCTCAGGCGAAGAAATAGACCAACACAAATCGCCGCCGCGTAATCCTGCATGCGCCGGCTTGGCGAGTCTACCCGCGCGACTTGTGTTTTGCCCGCGTTGACGCTCACTGCGCCACCAATCAATGCAGCGCATTGGCCAACGCCGGAAAGAAACATACGCAGCGCCACGATCATCCTTACGGAGAGACGCCGACAGCCAAATCGTTATCGAAGTTGGCGGCTGAGCGCGATCTAGCTCTCGAGCGTCGACAGATCGAAACTCATCGGGCCTCTGACGGCTTTTGAAGGCGTTTTGGCGTTGCATGCGATCACGCCTCCTACCCTCCAGCCGTTCGCGGCCAAAAGAGGATCGCCAGCACAATCGCCCAAACGATACCCCAGCCGATCCAGGTGATGTTGGGGTGGGCCGCTTGCCATTCGAGAATACGCTTATGGATCGCCACCGGGATTGCCTCTCAACACGTCGAAGATTCGCCAACTCTCTCTTCGTCATGCATCTGCGGCAAGCGTGGCGATGTTGCCGCCGTATTGAGAACTGCGCTGGCGACGCCTCGATGGCAAATCGAGCCGCCCGCAGCGCCGGCGACGTCTTCCTCAAAACTCTATGAAAGGCGCAAGCGACGGGCTTTTTGCGGCGTCTCGCAAGATTTTCCGAAATTCTTGGAAAACCAAGCGCGCCCCTTACCAAGGCCAGATTATGCAATACATTGATTCATTTTGAATTTCTGGTGCCCAGGGGCGGAATCGAACCACCGACACTGCGATTTTCAGTCGCATGCTCTACCAACTGAGCTACCTGGGCTCGCGCGGGCGCGATGTGTCGGGGCTTATAGAAAGCGCGCCGCGACTTGTCCAGACCCGCGCGCCGCTCGAGGGAAGAGACCGGCGATTCTGCTCCATGGTCCCCACGGCCGAAGCCGAACGGTCGCCCCACCTTTGGGCGCGATCGCTCAAGCGGCGCGCGATCGGCGTCGAGAGTTCGCCGCGCGCTCGATGCAAAAGCCCGGTTCCATTTTTTCGCGGCGCGCTCTATGCCAGCGCGGCAGTGAGGGAGGCGAGATGAGCAACATTAAACGGATCGGCGCGGGACCGCGCATGAGCCAGGCGGTCGTGCGCGGCAACGCGGTTTATACGGCCGGCCAGGTGGCCGACAAGACCAAGGGCGGTTCGGTCGCCGACCAGACTCGCGAAATTCTCGCGCAGATCGACGCGCTGCTCGCCGAAGCCGGCAGCGCCAAGGCGAATATTCTCTCGGCGACGATCTATCTTGCCGATATTTCGTCCTTCGCGGAGATGAATAGCGTCTGGGACGAATGGGTCGACAAGGCCAATCCGCCTGCGCGCGCCACCGTCGAAGCGAAGCTCGTCGCGCCGGCCTATAAGGTCGAAATCGCGGTCATCGCGGCGCTATAGCGCATTTTGCGCCGAAGTGGGACGCCGGTTCTGCGCTGAAAATGCGCTACTAGGATACGGCGCGCATTTATAGATGCGCGCCAGCGCCGCTCAGAGGGTTGTGCGGGTCAAAGGCGTAACGCACGGTCTCGAAGCGCATGTCGCGGGCGTCAATCAGCAACAGGCGGCCGACCAGCCCCTCGCCGAAACCGACGATCTCGCGCACGACTTCGAGCGCCATCATCGCGCCGACGACGCCGGCAAGCGCGCCGAGAACGCCGGCCTCTTCGCAGGTCGGGATTTCGTCCGCTTGCGGCGGCGTCGGAAACAGGCAGCGATAGGTTGGATTCGGTCCATCGGGGCCGCGTTCGAAGGGCCGCAGCGTCGTCAGCGACGCGTCGAAGCCGCCGAGCGCGCCAGTGACAAGCGGCTTTCTTTCAAGAAAGCAGGCGTCGGAAACGAGATAGCGCGTCGCGAAATTGTCCGACCCGTCGGCCACAATATCGTAGCGCGCGATAATCGCTCTCGCGTTCGTCTCATCGAGTCGCAGGGCATGCGGCTCGACGACGACATGCGGATTGATGCGGGCGACAGCATCCTGCGCGCTTTCGACCTTCAGGCGGCCGACGTCCTGCGTCGCGTGGATCACTTGACGCTGGAGATTGGACAGCGAAACGGCGTCGTCGTCGACGATTCCGAGCGCGCCGACGCCGGCCGCTGCAAGATATTGCAGGAGCGGCGCGCCGAGGCCGCCCGCGCCAATGACGAGAACCCGCGCCTCTTTGATCCTGCTTTGACCCGGACCGCCGATGTCGCGCAGCACGAGATGCCTTGCGTAGCGTTCGATCTCTTCAGGCGAAAGGCTCAACAAGGCGCTCCGGCGCGCGGCAGAATTGCAGCGCCGGCGACCATAGCCGCTTCACCCGCCCGCCTCCAGTTTGACGACAGCAGACGCGGAGAGCTTCAGGGCTGGACGGGCTGGCGCTTTTTCTCGGAGCGTCGCTCGCCCGACGAATCATGGTTTGTCGCGCGCAGCGCCGCCAGACCGACGCCGCCGAGCGCGGCCGCGCCGCGGGCGTAATGGATATTGTCGAGGAACAGCCGGGCGCAATTCTCCCAAGTATAGGTCAGCGCATGGGCGCGCGCCGCCTCCCGGCTGATGTCGAGCGCGGCAAGCGCCGCCGTCCGCAAATCCTCGTCGAGCGCGCCGGCGCCGCTTGCGCCGATAACGTCGAGCGGACCCATGACCGGATAGGCCGCGACCGGCAGGCCGCAGGCCATGGCTTCGAGCATCACCATGCCGAATGTGTCGGTGCGGCTCGGAAAGACGAACACGTCAGATGAGGCATAGAGCGCCGCAAGTTCGGCGCTTGTTTTCACGCCAAGAAATTGCGCCTGCGGAAATCGCGCTTCGAGCCCGGCGCGCGCCGGGCCGTCGCCGGCGACGAGCTTCGTGCCCGGTAGATCGAGCGACAGGAAGGCCTCGATGTTTTTCTCGACGGCCAGCCGCCCCGCATAAAGGAAAATCGGCCGCTCAAAGGGGAGCGGCGTCTCCGCGTCGGGCGTGAACAGCGCATGGTCCACCCCGCGCGACCAGCGCAAAATCCGCCGGAATCCGCGCTCCGACAATTCGCGCGAGAGACTGGGCGTCGACACCATGACGCCGGCGCCGGCGTTGTGGAAACGGCGCAACGCCGCATAGGAGAGTCCCACGGGCAATCCGAAGCGCGCCTGAATATATTCGGGAAAGCGCGTATGAAAGCTCGTCGTGAAGCAGCGGCGCGCCTTCAGCAGCACGGCGCGGGTCACCAGCCCGATCGGGCCTTCCGTCGCGATATGGACGTGATCATAGCCGTCCTCGAGCCGCCGTCGAACCGCGCGCGGCGAGGCAAGCGCCAGCCCGATTTCGGGATAGGTCGGCATCGGCAGCGAATTGAAGTCGCGCGGCGTCAGAAAGTCGATTTCGGCGCCCAGCGCGCGGGCTGATTGCGCCATGGTTTCAAGCGATCGGACGACGCCATTCACCTGCGGACGCCAAGCGTCCGTCGCCACCAATATTCTCATCAGGCCGCCACTGCTCTCTCGTTCTGCAAGGCCTTGGCGCTTAATGCGGCCTCCGCCGCCTCGCGTTCAGCCGCGGTGTTATGCCAGCGCAAAATCTCGAATGCGCCATCCTGATGTTCGGCGATCGCGGTACAGCTTTCGACGAAGTCTCCGGTATTGACATAGAGCTTGCCACCGATGGTCTTGATCGTCGCGTGATGGATATGGCCGCAGATGACGCCGTCGACATTGCGCCGCGCGGCCTCGGACGCCAAAGCGTTCTCGAAATCGCCGATGAAATTGACGGCGTTCTTGACCTTCAGCTTCGCCCAGGCGGAAAGCGACCAATAGCCGACGCCGAACATGCGGCGCGCACGGTTGAACCAAGTGTTGACGACAATCGCAAAATCATAGGCCCAGTCGCCGAAGAAGGCGAGCCAGCGGGCGTTGCGCACGACAATGTCGAACTGATCGCCGTGAATGACCAGCATGGTCTTGCCGTCGGCGGTCTCATGCAGCGCGTCTTCGACGACTTCGACGCCGCCGAAATTGAGTCCGGTATAGTCACGCGCGAATTCGTCGTGATTGCCCGGCACATAGATGACGCGTGCGCCTTTCCGCGCCTTGCGGAGCAGCTTCTGGACAACGTCATTATGGGCCTGCGGCCAGTACCAGCCGTTCTTCAGACGCCAACCGTCAACGATGTCGCCGACGAGATAGAATGTGTCGGCGTCATTATATTTGAGGAAATCGACCAGCAGTTCGGCCTGCGCGCCTCTCGCGCCGAGATGCAGATCGGACAAAAACAATGTCCGATAGCGCTTGACCGCATGTTCGCCTGCTGGATCCGACAAATGCGCCCTGTCTGAGCGCGCCGCTTGGGAGACATTCACCCTGGCGTTTCTGTCGAGCATGAGCCTGTTCGCCTCTCGCTTCGCCGCATGGGCTGATTGACCAGATTCGGATCACAGCGAGATGACACGGAAGCTTTGGCGATAATTCCGCAGCGGGGCTGACTTCGCCGCGTTCGATATTTCGAACAAAAACGGATATCTTGCCGGTTCGATTCTGAACAGACGGGCGCGGCTAACGCGCAGGAAGTATGGGCGTCGAAGGCCAGGATAAGCAGAAAATGCTGGAGGCGGGCGCACTGGCGCTTTCGGGTCAGCTTGGCGCGACCGTGCAGCGCCTGCGCAAGGCCTATAATTTGTCGCTGTCCGAACTCTCCCAGCAGTCGGGCGTCGCCAAATCGATCATCAGCCAGATCGAGCGCAACGAAACGAATCCAACGCTCGCCACGATCTGGCGCCTGGCCCAGGCGCTGGATGTCTCGATCGAGCGGGTGCTGCAAACGAATGAAGAGGAACCCTTCCTCGAGAAGACGAGCAAGGCGGACACGCCCATCTTGGTCTCCGACGACGGCAAATGCCGCCTGGCGATCATCGGCTGGATTAAAACCGTCGAATGGCTGCAGTGCTATGAATTCGCCGCCGACCCCGGCGGCGCGCTCGAATCGGACGCGCATCAGCGCGGATCGGTTGAGAGCCTGTCGGTCCGCGAGGGCGAACTGGAGGTCGAAGTGGCGGGCGCGAAGTCGAGCGTGAAAGCGGGCGAGACCCTGCGCTATCGTTGCGACAAGCCCCATGTCATCCGCAATCTCGGCAAAACGCCGGCGCTGGCGACGATGGTCTGCATTCTGAAGGCCGCGGTGATGGAATGAGCTTCGCCGCCGCAGGGCGTCAACGCGCGCCTGCGGCGGTCGATGAAAACGCGTCGAGCGCCGCCTGACGCGTCAGGAATGCAGCTCGCCGACGTGCTTTTGCGAATAGAGCTGCACGCCGAGCTGCTTGATCAACTCAAGTTGCGTTTCGAGGAAATCGATGTGCCGCTCCTCGCTCTTGACCACGCCCTCGAAAAGCTGCTCGGAAACGCGATCGTTGATCGAGAGACTATAGGCCGCGGCTTCGAGATAGAGGTTGCGGGCGTCGAGCTCGGTGGCGAGATCCGCCTTGATGATTTCCTCGACCGACTGGCCGATGCGCAATGGATCGAGCACCTGCATATTGGGAAAGCCTTCAAGGAAAAGAATGCGCTCGGCGAAATGATCCGCGTGATGCATTTCCTCGATCGACTCTTCGCGCCATTTCTTGGCGAGTTCGAGAAAGCCCCAATTGTGGAAGATGCGGTAGTGCAGCCAGTACTGATTAACCGCCGTCAATTCTGCGCGCAACCCGCGATTAAGATACTCGATGACCTTCGCGTCACCGCGCATGTCCGCGTCCTTTCCATGAATTCGACCTAGGCCGCCAGTTCGTCGGCGCGACAGCCCTCACAATCGCCGTGCCCGGAGCATTCATCCAGTCCTCGCGCGGCGTGCTGGTCGACGATGGCGACGATACTGCGCACGCAGCGCCCGCATTTCGCCTCGCAACCCATGTGCCGGAACACTGCGGCGACCGAAGGCCGGTCGCTCCGTGGTCCGAGCGTATCGCGCACATCGCGGTCCGAAAGGACGTTGCACGAACAGACGATCATTGCTTAGCCTAGTTTGGAAAGGTTGCAAACTACTTTCGGAAAGGCGGCAAACTTTCTTCTTTGGAAAGATTGCAAACTACCTTTCCTATCAGTAAGTTACAACATCTCCCCCGATTTGCCAACTCCCGCGTGTCGGCTTTCCGACAGAAAGCGCGCCGCCGCGGTCTGATTGGCAAGGACCGTGCCGGTTTACCTAATTTAGGTTCGGATGGACCGGTCCGGCGGCAGGAAGCGCAAAAAAATGAGCCGCGATTGAATTTCGCGGCTCGAAGCTTTCATTCTCGTCCTGCCGCCTTACCAATAGCCGCGCCGCGAGCCTCCACCCCAACCATAGCCCGGGCCCCCGCCGCCATAGCCGGAACCCCAGCCGTAGCCTCGGCCCCAGCCGCCATAACCGGAGCCGCCCCAACCGCCATAGCCGTAGCCGTAGCCGGGTCCCCAGCCGTAGTTCGGCTGCCGCCAGCAACGATAGGGCCCACAAACCCAGCGCGCTTTTTGGAGACCCTGCTCCCCCTGCGCCGCAGGTGCTCGGTCGACGCCCGGCAGCGCGTAAGCCTCCGGCGCGAAGACGCCGACGGCGACAACGAAGATAAGCGCGACGACGGCCGGCTTGACGGGCGCCGAAAGGATTTTGACGGCTGCCGATCTCATGGAGCATCCTCCTTGGGAGAAATGTTGGAACGATTTTCAGGCTAAAACGCCTGCGCTGAACCGGTGCTGAAACTTGCGTTCATCAGAAGGTTATGAATGTCGAAACTCTTGGGCGCGCTGGATCAGGGCACGACGAGCACCCGATTCGTCCTCATCGACGCTGGCGGCGACGTCATCGCCCAGTCGCAGCGCGAGCACCGCCAGATCTATCCCCGCCCCGGCTGGGTCGAGCATGACGCGGGGGAAATCTGGCGAAATGCGCAGACCGTAATCGAGGCGGCTCTCGCCGAGGCCAAAGTCTCGGCGCGCGATCTCTCGGCCGTCGGCGTGACCAATCAACGCGAGACGACGGTTCTGTGGGACGCCGCGACCGGCGCGCCGCTTCACAACGCCATCGTCTGGATGGATACGCGCACGCAGGCGGGAGTCGACCAACTCGCGGCGCAAGACTTAGGCGACCTCGTCCGCACAAAAACCGGCCTGCCGCTCGCGACCTATTTTTCGGCTCTTAAGCTCCGTTGGCTCTTAGATGAAATTCCCCGCGCCCGCGCCCGCGCAGCCCGAGGCGAGGCGCTTTTCGGCACGATCGATTCCTGGATTGTCTGGAATTTGACGGGCGGCCTCGCCGGCGGCCGACATATCATCGACGCGACCAACGCATCGCGCACGCAGCTGATGAATCTCGAAACGCTGAGCTGGGACGAAGAGCTTCTGCAAATCTTCGACATTCCGGCGGACTGCCTGCCGAAAATTTGCTCCTCAAGCGAAGTCTATGGAGACTGTGTCGGCGCGCTGGCCGGCGTTCCGCTCGCGGGCGCGCTCGGCGACCAGCACGCCGCTCTCCTCGGACAGGCTTGCGTCAAGACCGGCGACGCCAAGAATACTTATGGCACCGGATGCTTTCTCTTGATGAATGTCGGCGACACGCCGCGCGTCTCGACCAAAGGTCTGCTGACGACGCTGGCCTACAAGCTCGGCGACGCCAAACCCTGCTATGCGCTCGAAGGCTCGATCGCGATCGCCGGCGCGCTGGTGCAATGGCTGCGCGACAATCTCGGGATCATTGGGGAGAGCAGCGAGATCGAGGCGCTCGCGAGAAGCGTGCCGGACAATGGCGACGTCTATTTCGTGCCGGCTTTCTCGGGGCTTTTCGCGCCGCGCTGGCGGGGCGACGCGCGCGGGCTCATCGCGGGGCTGACGCGATTCTCCAACAGGGGCCACATCGCGCGGGCGGCGCTCGAGGCGGCGGCCTTTCAGACCCGCGAAGTGCTGGCGGCGATGGTAGCGGATTCCGGCCTTGAGATCGGCGCGCTCAAAGTCGACGGCGGCATGGCGGCGAACGACCTGTTAATGCAGTTTCAGGCGGACGTCATCGACGCGCCCGTCGTTCGGCCGCACCAACTGGAATTGACGGCGATCGGCGCCGCCTATGCGGCAGGGCTCGCCGTCGGGGTTTACGAAAGCTTGGACGACATCGCGGCGCATGCGCGCGAGTCTCGTCGCTTTACGCCCGATATGCCGAAGGAAGAGCGCGCGCGGCTCATCGCATCCTGGGAAAAAGCGGTTGAGCGGTCGCTGGGCTGGGCGATTTGACCGGCGCTAATCGAAATCGACGCTTAAACCGTGTTTTTCGAGCTGTTGTTCGACCGCGTCGAGGATTTTGTGCAGTTCCTCGATGTCGATGGGGATTTCGTCGTCGGGCGGGTCCCAATGATCGAGATCGTCAAGACGCACGACGAAATCGGCGTCTTCCCCCGATTCGGCGTCTGGCGGCGCGGCGGGAATGGTGAGCGTTTTGCCGGCGCAGCGCACGCGAATCGCGCCCTCCGTCACCTCAACCTGATAGCCGCCTGAGCGTCGCGCCATGGCTTCCCCTTCAGCCTTGCGAAATTTTACGCATCGACAAGCCCGGCGCGAGCGGCGGCCTTGCGCATGAGCGTCGGCAATCCCTCTTTATCGAGATTGGCGCGCGCCGCCCAGCGGCAATCTGAAGGCGCAAATTTGGCGCGCGTATGCGCGACGAACACTGTCGCCTCCAAAGCAAAATGCGTGAAAACATGGGTCACCGGCTGTTCGAGCGCCCGCCAGCGCGCCGCGCAAGGCGCAAAACCAGCGAAAGCCGCGGCCGGGACATCCTGCGTCAATGGCGTCGACGGAAAAGCGTTCATGCCGCCAAAAAGTCCCTTGGGCGGCAGCCGGCGCAGCAAGGCTTCGTCGCCGCGCCGCAGGATAAAGATCGCGCCCCGGCGTCTGGGTTTTTGCGGCTTGGGCGGGCGCGCCGGATAGTCGAGCGGCGCGCCAAGACGCCGCGCCGCGCAGATGAACGACAGCGGACAGGCGGGGCAGTCGGGGTTTTTCGGCATGCAAACCAGCGCGCCGAGCTCCATCAGCGCCTGGACCGAATCGCCCGCGCGCGAAGGCGTCGCCAGGGCAGCAGCCTTCTCTCGAATCAGCGGCGCGACCTTGCGCGGCGGCTTGTCGATCGCATGGAGACGGGCGACGACGCGCTCGACATTGCCGTCGACGGCGACGCAGGGCTGATCGAAAGCAATCGCGGCGATCGCCGCCGCCGTATAGGGACCGACGCCCGGAAGCCTACGCAGCGCCGCTTCCTCGCGCGGAAATCCGCCGGAAGCCCCCGCGACCTCGCGCGCGCAAGCGTGCAGATTGCGGGCGCGGGCGTAATAGCCGAGCCCAGCCCATTGCGCGAGAACGTCGTCGAGCGGCGCGCCCGCCAATTGTTCGACCGTCGGCCAGCGCGACAGGAACGCGACGTAGCGGTCTTTGACCGTGGCGACGGTCGTCTGCTGCAGCATGATTTCCGAGAGCCAGACTCGGTAAGGATCCGGCGCTTCGCCACGCCGCGCGCGCCAGGGCAGATCGCGCCGCTCGGCGTCATACCAGGCGAGGAGCGCTTCCGCCGGTTTGGTCGATCTCGCGCGAGGCTTTATCATGAGAGCGATTGATAGGGGGCGAAGCCTCGCCCTCGCAAGGAGGCGGCTTAGCCGCTAGAACTAATGAGCGCTCCCTCGCGCGCCAAAGGCTTCGCGCGCCCGCTCGCCGATTACGTGCTGCGCGAACTCGACCCGCTCGTCGCCGCTCGCGGCTTTAGCGAGGCCTCGCTGCTCTTATGCTGGCGTGAGATCGTCGGCGCGCGAATCGCGCGAATCTGCGCGCCGGACGCTCTGAAATGGCCGGTGCGGGCGAAGGCGAAGCCGATCGACGCGTCGACACCCAAACGCCGTGACAAGACGCCGCCCGAGCCGGCGACGCTGGTGTTGCGGGTCGACCCCGGCTTCGGACTTGAGGCGCAGCATTTCGCCCCGATCATCATCGACCGGGTGAACGCCCATCTCGGCTGGCGCTGCGTCGCGCGGATCGCGCTGCGGCAGGAGGCGCTGGCGCCGGCGCCCGCATCGCAGCGGCCGGTCTCAACCCGCCCGCCCGCGGCCGACGCCGCCGCCCGCGCCCGCGCCATGAAGGCGACCGAAGGCGTCGCCGAAGCGGGCCTGCGCGCCGCGCTCGTCAGGCTAGGCGAACGCGCGCTTGCCGGCTCAAACCACGCGCCCCGCGACGCTTGACCGCGCGCTTTGCGAGGCCCTTGGAAAGGCCTTTGCAAAGGCTTGCAATCGCGAACGCATGCTTTTAGGTAAACTCCGCTTCATGCCGCCATAGCTCAGTTGGTTAGAGCACCAGATTGTGGATCTGGGGGTCCCCCGTTCGAGCCGGGGTGGCGGTACCAGCAAAATCAAATAATTAGCGAAATCTGCGCGGTCAACGCAGCGGCTTTAGCTACCAATTAGCAACCAGCTCAAAATTTGACGTTGCGGGATATCTCAATCCCCACAACAGATCGAATCAAGTTCCGATGTGAGAAGCGAAACTCTTCCACTTTTCGTTTTCAATAAGTGTTGATCGGTAGATTTGGATACTTTCTTGGCGAGCGAGCTTACGAATGGTGTCCTTTACGGGCTCAATGAATGGCTTTGGCATCCAAGGGCTGAGAGTGATGCGTTTTATGCCTTCCAGGGCGATTTCATATTGCTTTAATTCGTCTCGCGCGCGCTTGTCCGTGAACACTACCCTGAATTCATGCTCATCTTTGAACGGATATCTCTTCAGGAACGGAAGATGATCAACTGATGCGCCTGACATAAGCGAATCCAAATCGTTCAATTTTTTGTAGTTCACGAAGTCTGCCGTAACGCGCCCATCACCGCTGAAAGCGTCGGTCAAAGCTTCTTTGTCAAACTCGATGCAGACTCCGTCGCAGCCATGCGAAAATACCCGCCAGTGATGGTATGTCTCAGGCGACTTGGCAAAACAAAGCGCTAATACGGTATTTACTTTCTTTCGTCTTTTGTATTCCGCCAAAAAGAACGCATCGTTCTTATCATCCCAATTTGATGGGTCGAGAAGGGTTATTTTACGGCACGAGAGCAAATGAATCGTTGCGGCGAGGTTAGTGTACCTACGCAGTGACTCCGCAGACATCTCAACCCTCACAAGCTTTTTTGGAAGAAAACACACACTATCAGCCACACGGCGTATGTAACTATTGTCATATGCCCCTCCCCAGAACAGCGAAAATTCCATACGGCGATTTCTAGGCGGGACAGGTTTCCGAAATTTCATATTTCGTTTTGAGAGGGTGATTGCGAGGGTCAGCGAGCGAAATTTTGGCCCGGCCCCATCCCCAGCCACCAGCTACAGCAACATTCTTGACCACTGCTCATCGCGGTAACCGCGGTTTGGCAAGAGATAGAGAAATGGCTTATTGGGCTAGAGGGTGTTATGCACCTTGCATGATGTTTGCGGCGCGTTTGAGCATGAGGCAGACGAAGGCGACTACGTGGAATCCTGCCAAGGTCTCGGCATAACGCTCATAGTCTTTTACTAGCCCATCTTATTCGTGACGGCGCCGTTCGAAGGCTGGCGAGCATAGCATAGGTGGCTGAAACGGCGTAGGATTCGGTTGCTGACACCAACCCGTTCCGCTTCGACCTCACAGCCACGCCCGCC
>NZ_JBFWVN010000018.1:0-53967 GCF_050246715.1 Methylocystis sp. | reverse complement strand
GTATCGCGACGCGCCTTGCGCGCAAACGCATCCGACCAGAGTTCATCATCGCCTGGTCGCTCTGGCGACGAGCACATCAGGCAGAAGCAAAGCGCGCTCATATCAAAATGCAACTGTAATGCTAAGGACGGCCATCTCTATGGATTCGATCTCGACACGAAGGACCGGCTCTACCGTGTCCCGGTGACGAAGATCGAGAACGCCGACATCCCTTTCGCGGCGGATAGAAGCGTCCATTTCTGCCCCGGCTCGGTCGGCGGCGCCGAATGGAACGGACCGGCTTACGATCCGCAGAACAATCTCGTCCTCGTCGGCGAGGTGCAATGGTGCACGACGGTCAGAATCGAACCAAAGAAAAAGATCGAGGGCGCGCCGATATTCACGCCCTGGTCCGGGGAGGATTCGATCAATCCCTTTAACATGTGGGGCCGCGCCGATCCCGTTTTCCAATGGGCGGGCTGGCTCTATGCGGTCGACGCAGACAGCGGCCGGTGGCGCTGGCGCGCCAAGACCAATTATCCGGTGCAGAGCGGCGTCGCGCCGACGGCGGGCGGCGTCGTGTTCTTCGGCGACATGGGCGGCAATTTCTATGCGCTCGACGCTGATACCGGCCGCAAGCTCTGGGGCGAGAAAATTGGCGGCGCGGTCGGCGGCGGCGTCATCACTTTCGCGACGCATGAGGGTCAGCGCGTCGCCGCCGCGACGGGTCTGACGGAGGTCCTTTGGCCGACACAGATCACGACAGCCAAGGTGTCGATCCTGGGCCTTGCACGCAATTGAACGCGCTGCCGCCATCGATTTCGGTTTCAATAGGAGGCCGACGCCTTTAGAGCATTTTCCGCCGAAGTGGACGCCGGTTCGGCGTAGAACACGCGGCGGCAAACCGGCCACGGTGCGAGCACAGCGCGAAACCGAGGGCTGCGCCGCCGAGCGCGCCGCCAAAATGAGCGGTCCCGGCTTCAAGCCTCTGCGCCGTCGCCATCAAACCGGCCGACGCTTTCGCGGCGCCGTGGTCGTCGGCGTTACCGCCAATGGCGGCCATCTTGCAATGAAACCGGCCAGTGTGGGGAGCTTGACGCGTTGAAGAGAGATTATATTCCTGAAGTCAGCGAGGTTCGGATGGTGCGCCGCGCCCCGGATCGACCTTTTGTTTTGAGCGCGGCGGACGCTGACTATATCTCGGATTGCCTTCGAGCCGTGGAAGCGTCATTCGGACTGGAGGCCTTTCCGGGCGTCGCTTTTGGCCAGATTCCGGCGCGGGCTTTGATCGGACAATTCATCGACTGGTGGCGCGGGCTCGAACCCGCCACTGAAGATCAGCGGGAGGCCCATGCACGCCTGCCGGGGGCGATCCGCTTGCTCGACACGGTCTCCGCCTTGACGGAAGAACAGGCCCGTCGGGATCGGCTCTAGACCATCCGGCGATCTCAGGGACTGAGCCAATGGCGAGGGCTCCACGCCCGCCAATATTTGGATCGAACGCGCGCCAGCCGAGCGCGTCGCTATCCTTGATATTTGCGGATCATCATTTCGATCGCCGTCACCGATTCCGATACGCTGAGCCAGTTTTCGGCATGTTCGTCGTTCCTAAATTCTCGGCCCAGATTCACCGGCTCGTCGCGGCCGGGAATATGTAAGAAACAGGCCCATTTTCCATTGGGCAGCTGCTCAACCGTAACCTTATGATCAGCCATGCTTTTCCTCCCCTACGAGCGGCGCTTTTTGTCAAAATCCCGGGAACGCGATGCGTCGCGCGCCTTCACTGCCGCCAAATAGTGCAAAACTCTCGCCAACGGTCGCCGCTCTCGCCGGATCGGCGAAGCGGAGCGTCTCAGGCGCCGTGTTTGATGAGGTCAGGGAGTCTCTTGGCCAACGATCTCAACACGCTCTCCGAGCCTTTGAGCATGATGTCATAGACCGCGTCCGCCGCGGGGGCGGCGTCGATTCCGTCCTGGACAAAGACGAAATGCGTGCCGCCATTTTGCGACGGCGAAATCGTCCATGTCACTGTCGTGTCCATATATCGGCCAAAACCTTTGAGCTCGTCGTGACCGCCCGACCAGCTGAAACGCAACATGGCGCCGGGCTCGACAGCGAGAATCTGGCATTTGAATTCGCCGTCCCAACGCTCGATCGGACGAGTCCAGATCGTGAACTTATGGCCTACCACGGGCTCGATGTCGTTTGGAAAGAACCAAACGGCAAGCCATTCGGAATCGGTCATGGCGCGCCACACCGCCTCGACGGGGTGTTCGAAGTCTTTTTCCGTTGCGAGGCTGCGTGTTTGTTTAGCGTCGAGCATGGCGCGTTGCTCCAGTTGCAGGAGAACTCGCAAGGATTGAGCCAGATGGAGGCGGAGGGCCTTCCGCCTAGCGGCGACAGGCTCGGACGCCGCGGTTAAGCCGCAAGCGTCGCGCCGCCGTCGACGACAAGGTCCTGAAGCGTGATGTGGCTTGCGAGATCTGACGCAAGAAATGCGACGGCGTTAGCGATCTCGTCCGGCGTGGCGATCTTTCCGAGCGGAATGCCCAATTTAAATGAGCCCGGGTCTCCGGCGATGACTTGCTTCTCTCCGCCGGCCGAGCGCCACATCGACCGCTGCATGGCGGTGTCGGTTGAACCGGGAGAAACGAGATTGCATCTCACGCCATAAGGCGCGAGCTCCAGGCCCATGCATTGCGTCAGACTTCTCAGCGCCGCCTTTGACGCGCAATAGGCGCTCATTTGCATGCGCGGCGTTCGCGCCGCGTTGGAGGCGATACTGACAATCGCGCCCGAACGCTGTCGCTTGAATTGCGGAATGGCCTGCTGGAATAGATGAAACGGCCCTGAGGCGTTGATCGCCATGCATGCGGCCCAATCGTCAAAGCTCAATTCTTCCGTCAAACCGAGACGCAGGATTCCGGCGGCGCTGACCAGCACATCCAACTGCGGCCGCTCTTTCAGCAAGGCGCGGCAGACGCTTTGCACTTGATCGCCATCGCTCAAATCGAGCAGCTTCGTGGCAAAGGGATAGTTCGACGCGGCAAAGCTCTTGTCCAATCCGACGACGTCGCCGCCGAGCGCAGCGAAACATGCGGCAGTCCGATAGCCAATTCCCTGGCCTGCGCCGGTCACCCAGATCCGCTTTCCTGAAAAATCCATCGACGATCGCTCGGCGCTCATGCAGACGCGCCTGCGGGAAGCCGCCGATCGATGATGTCCCACCAACCATTCAACGTCGGTCGTTTCGCCAGTTCGTCAAAATCGATCTCTATGCCAAGTCGGCGCCATTCCGTGACCAGCATCATGACGCGCACAGAATCGAGTCCGTAGTCGATAAGATTTTCGTCGGCGTCGAATTCCGACTCCGCCACATCGAGCGCCCCCAGGAGCTGCTTCCTGAGCTCGTCTCTGGTCAGCAGAGCGGAAGTGGCGCTTTGCGCAGCAAGCGCGTCCTCGACGCCGATCACCTTGCCGCAGCGACCGGCGACATAGTTGAGAGTCATGAGATGATCTTCGAGTGAAAAATCGCCGATGGCGTCGGCGATGACGAAAGGCTTGATGTCTTGCATGAAGGCGTCGAGCGCCGTGGTCAGGCAGCCGATGTGGCCATAGACGCCGCAGATCGCCAGCTGGTCTCTGCCCATGTCCTGCAATGTCTTGGCGAGCGTCGAGCGTTTGAAGGCGCTATAACGCCACTTGGTTAGCACAATGTCGTCAGCGTCCAGCGCGAGCGGCTCGACGATCTTCTGCAGATGCGGATGAGCGTTGAGACCCGGTCCCCACATGTCGTTCAGCAGGCCGCGCTCTTCATCGCTCTGTTCGATCGGCTGCGCCGTATAGATCACCGGCGCGCCCTGAGCTTTGAAAAAGGCGCGCAACCTTTGAATGTTCGACATGAGCCGATCGACAAGCGGACTATTCTCGCCGTAGAAGCCGATAAAATAATCCTGCATGTCATGGATGAGCAGCCCCGCGCGCTCGGGAGCGAAACGCCAATCGACCTTATTGATCCGGAAGGACTCCGGACTCGGCATGGCGTAAGACGCAAGGGATTGTATGGCCATGATCGATTCCTGTTCTTTTTAGACGTTGAGCTTTGTCTGAAGGTCGCTGCGCAGCGTTTGCTTGTCGATCTTTCCGAAAGCCGTGAGCGGCATCCGATCGATAAATTCGAAACGAGCAGGGAGCTTGAATTCGGCGAGCCCATGGCTGCGCAGGTGCTTTCGTAAGGCGATCGGCCGCAGTGCGGCGTCACTCGCGACAATAAAGGCGCAGCATTTCTCTCCCATCACGATGTCGGGCATGGAAATCAGCGCGGCGTGCCTGCGCCACCACGCCGCCGAGCGAATAGCCGAGCAACCGGTAAGGACCGCGGGGCTGAATCTTTCGGATCGTCGCCAGATGTCGATTGCAAACTTCATCCATCGAGTCGCAGACCGCGATGACGCCGCTGGGGCGCGGCGATTGAAGGCCGATCACCGGACAATCGCTTTCGAGATAGCGGGTAAGGACGCTGAACTGCCAAGAGAAGCCGGAAGCCGGATGAATGCAGATCGGCGGCGCGCCGGCGCCCGAGCGCAGATGCAGCGCTTCGCCGATACCCGCCTTTCGCTCTTCGCCGGCCTGTTCGTCGAACAGCGCGCGCGCCAGCCGCTCGACGCTTGAATTGACGATGACTTCGCCGACTGAAACCGGCGCGCTGAACTCTCTTTCCAATTCGGCGGCAAGCTGCATGGCGAGCAGCGAATGTCCGCCGAGCGCGAAGAAATCATCGTCGGCGTTGACTTCGTCGACGCCGAGCAGGCGCGCGAATATTTCGCACAGCGTCGTTTCAATCCCTGGAAGCGGCTTGCGGCCCTGACGCTTGTGCGACTGTGCGGGCGCCGGCAGCGACTTCCTGTCCAATTTGCCGCTGGCGTTGAGTGGAAACGCCGTCATGCAGATAATTGCCGTCGGAATCATATGGCCCGGCAAACGGCGTGAGAGCGCAATGCGCAACGCCTCGCCGTCGAGTTCCTTATCTCCTGATGGAACGACATAGCCGATCAATTGACGCTCATCGGCGCCGCCGCCGATTCGTTCGCCGGTCGTTGTTGCGATGACCGCGGTCTGCGAGACGCCGGTCTGGTCCAGCAGTGCGCTTTCGATTTCGCCGAGTTCGATTCGCTGCCCGCGAATCTTGATCTGGTCATCGGCGCGACCGAGATATTCGACGGCGCCATTGGTCAGCCATCGAACGATGTCGCCGGTTCGATACATTCTTTCGCCAGCGGCAAAAGGATCGGCGACGAAACGCTGCGCAGTGAGCGACGGGTGATTGAGATAGCCGTCGGCGAGTTGGACGCCCGAAAGATAGAGTTCGCCCGGCGCGCCGATCGGCGTTAGCCGCAGCCAAGGGTCGAGCACCCGTAAGGCGGCGTTCCATACCGGCCTGCCAATCGGAACGCTCATAGTTTCCGCGGCTTCCTCCGCGCCTGCGCCGCAGGCCAGTTGATGGGTAACGTCGACAGCCGCCTCGGTCGGACCGTAAAGATTATGCAACCGCGCGTCGAATAAAGTCTCGTAGGTCCAGGCCAGTTCCTTCGACAGGGCTTCGCCGCTGCAGAAGACGAGACGCAGACTGCTCATATCCGCCGGGCGCCCCAATTCCGATTGCGCCGCCGCGACGAAGGTCGCGAGCATCGACGGAACGAAATGGATCACGGTGACCCGTTGATCCTGAATAAGCCGCAGCAGTTCGCGCGGATCGCGATACGCTTCCGGCGGCGCAACGACGAGACGGGCGCCCGCGATCAGCGGCCAAAAGAACTCCCACACTGAAACGTCGAAGCTGCTTGGGGTTTTTTGCAAAACCACGTCATCGGCGGTCAGACGATATTCATGCTGCATCCAGAGCAAACGATTGACGATCGCCTTATGGGAGATCGTCACGCCCTTGGGGCGGCCGGTGGAGCCCGAGGTGTATATGGTATAGGCTGAATCTTCCGGGCTCGGACGTGTCGGCGCCTGCGCTTTGTCTTGGTCCGGATCGTCGAGCAGCGCATCATAAATCAGTAACGCGCCCAGGCGCTCGAAGCGCGCCATCAGTTCATGCGTGGTGACGATTAGGCGAGGCCGTGCGTCCCGCGCCATGTAAGCGAGACGTTCTTCGGGATAGCTCACGTCGAGTGGCAGATAGGCGGCGCCCGCTTCCTGGGCCGCCATCAGCGCGATGACGAGGCGAACCGAACGCGGCAGCGCAATCGCGACGATGTCGCCGCTTGTGACGCGCGTCGCTGCGAATTTGCGCGCGAGCGCTTTTACCTGCCGGCGTAATTCGCGATAGGGCAACGCATGGTTGGCGTCGACCAGCGCCATGACGTCCGGCGTGCGCCGTGCCTGGTCCTCGAGCAACTCGCATAGAGTGCTCGGACGGCTCGTTACTTTCGCATTATTGACGCGCGCGAAGAGATCGCGCTCCTCAGGGAGCAGCAAATCCACCGCCGAGAATGGCGCGTCAGGGCGTTCGGCAATTTCCTCCAGCAGTCTCGCAATACGGCGCGCGATACGCTGAGGCTCTTTCACGCCTTCGCGATATTCGAGTCGCAGTTCCAACCCGCGGCGTCCCGGCAGGACCACAACGTCAAAGGATAGTGCGTATAGCCGCGATTGCGCGCGCCGACGCAACGCAGTCCGCCAAAGTCCGCCGCGAACAGGCTCGCATCTTCGGGATAGTTCTCCACCACCAACAAGGTGTCGAACAAGGTCGAAACGCCACACTGCCTTTGGATATCGCCAAGCCCGATCCCATCATGCTCCAGCAGACGGATTTGTCGCTGCTGGACATTCGCCAGCCGTTCGAGAAGCGGTTGATCGGGAGAGAGGAGCAGGCGGACCGGCAGCGTATTGGTGAAAAGCCCAATATGCGCGTCGACGCCTTCGATGGCTTCGGAACGGCCGGACATCGGCGAGCCGAAGACGACATCATTGCGGCCAGTCATCGTTACAAGAAACGCGCCCCACACGCCTTGCATGAGCGTATTGAGCGTCAGGCCGCGGCTGCGGCGCAGCTCATCGAGCTTTTCGACGAGGCCGGGTTGAAGATTGATCGAAACCTCATGAATGGCGCCAAAATCCTTGGATGCTTCGAACAACAATGTCGGCGCAACGCCTTGTAGCGCCTCCCGCCAGGCGCGGCGCGCGGGCGCCTGGTCGCGACTCGCGAGGCGTCGCACGACTGTCGGATAGTCCGGTGTTAGCGGCGGCAACGCATCGCCGGCATAGGCGGCGAGAAGTTCTCGCAGCATGATGGTTGAAGACCAGCCGTCGCCGATCAAATGATGCGAGCAGACGAGCAGCGCATGTCTGTCGGCGGCAAGGCGCACGAGCGTCGCCCGCGCCATCATCCGGCCCTTCGCCGCGTTGCCGAGAAAATCGCGATCGAGTTCGGCGCGCTCGAGGCGGTCGAGTTCGGCGACCTGCTGCTCGTCGCCGAAAGCGTCGAAGTTGCATTGCCGCCACGGCCAGCGACGCTCGCCGGAACGCTCACCGATCAACGGCAAAAGTTGCAGCGGCGCGCCCTGTTCGACGTCGAAAATCGCGGCGAGCTGCGGATGGCGGCGGAGCAGAGTCTCCAGCGCGTGCCTTAGTCTTTCAGCATCAAGCGCGCCCTCAAAGTCGAAACGGGAGATGGCGTTGTAGCGGCTCGACCGCTCGCCAAGCCGGGCATGGAACAACAGACCTTCCTGCAAGGGCAATGCAGGCAATACGGCGGCGATCGGCCCATGGCGCGCCTGCAGCGCATTGAGTTCCGCATCGCTGATTTCGGTCGCTTCATGAATTGCCGCGGGCTCTATGTCGGATTGCGATTCGAGCGCCTTCGCCATGCGCGCGACGCTGCGACATTCGAAAATGTCGCGCGGCCGCAACAGATAGCCGCGCCGACGCAGCGCCGCGCACAGACCGATCGCGGAAATGCTGTCGCCGCCGAGAGAGAAGAAGTCGTCATCAGCGCCGACTTCGTCCACGCGCAAGATGCTGGCGATGCTTTCAGCCAGCATCGTCTCCGCGCCGGGAAGCGGCTGGCGGCTTTTCGATTGCGCCGCTTCAGACGGATCGGGCAAGGCTTTCCGATCGAGCTCACCGTTGGCGCTCAGCGGAAGTTCTTGCAATGCGACGATCGCGACGGGCGTCATATAGGCCGGAAGGCGCTTCGCCAGCGCCGCCCGCAGCGCTTCGCAATCAAGCGCCTCGTCTGGTGTTTCAGGCGTGACATAGCCGATCAGTTGGCGCGCATCGGAACCATGCGCCGACGCTTCCGCGCCGCCGAGCCTTCGCGCGACGACCGCCGCCTGACCTACGCCGGGCTGATCCCGCAATGCGCTTTCGATCTCGCCGAGTTCGATTCTCTGGCCGCGAATTTTGAGCTGATCGTCGCTGCGGCCAAGATAATCCACCGCGCCATTGGGCAACCAGCGGGCGATGTCGCCGGTACGATACATGCGTTCGCCGTTCGCCTGCGGATCGGCGACGAAGCGCGACGCAGTTAGCGAAGCGCGACGCCAATAGCCTTGCGCAAGCTGCGCGCCGGTCAGATAGAGATCGCCGGCGACACCGATCGGCGTCGGGCGCAAGCGCGCGTCCAATATGCGCAAGCGGGTGTTCCACAAAGGCCGGCCGATCGGCGCGCCCGGCCCTCGCGCCGACGCGAGCGCCTCTCCGAATGCAGGCTGATAGGTGACCTCGACCGTCGCTTCCGTCGGTCCGTAAACATTATGCAGCGGGGCGTGAAACAGGTCTTCGAAATCTTGCGCCAGCTCCTTCGACAGAGCCTCGCCAATGCAGAATACCGTGCGCAGGCTCGCGGCGTCGCGCGCGGCGTTTTCTGTCGTCCGAACGCCGGCGACAAAAGCGGCGAGCAGCGACGGCACGAAATTCATCGTGGTGACGCGAAAATCGCGAATGATTTGAAGCAGGCCTTCCGGATCGCGGTCCGCTTCTTCGGGCGCCATCGCCAAACGCGCGCCACATGTCAAAGGCCAGAAAAACTCGCCGACCGAAACGTCGAAACTGCAGGGAGTCTTCTGCAGCACCACGTCGTCGGCCTGCAGCGCATATTCGTCTTGCAGCCAGAAGAGAAGATTGACCACGGCGCTGTGAGAGACCACGACTCCCTTCGGCTTCCCCGTCGAGCCGGACGTATAGATGATATAGGCCGGATGATCGGGCGTTGGCGCCGTCTTCGGCGTGAAAGACACTTCTTCGAGGTCCGGCGCGAGTTCATCGAAGATCAGAACCGGCCGAATCGCCTCGAACCGGCTGCGCAAGCGCTCGCATGTGATGATAAGGCGCGGCGCGGCGTCATCGACCATATAGGCCAGGCGCTCGTCCGGATAATTGATGTCGAGCGGCAGATAGGCGGCGCCGGTCTCCAGCGCCGCCATGATGGCAAGACTCAAGTGAACCGCGCGCGGAAGCGCGACGGCGACATGGTCCCCGCGGACCACGCCCGCGTCTGCAAGCTTTTGCGCAAGTCGAGACACATTGCGCCGAACCTCTCGATAGGTCAGCCTATGCTCTTTATCGATCAGCGCCATCGCGTCCGGCGTCTTGGCGGCCTGGGCGGCGAGCATGTCGCATAATGTCTGTCGCGGAACATCCTTCGCCGTGTCATTCGCCGCCGCGATCAGCGCACGCTCGCCTTCGGTGAGGAGCGGCGCCGCTCCGATCGCGAGTTTTGCATCTTCTGCAAAGCGCTCGACGAGAGAGGCGAGCCTGTTCGTGTGAAGCGTCAATTCCTCTTCGTCATAACGGTCGCAATTCGCGACGAGATCAATCGTCAGTCTGCCATCGTCGACATAAAGGTCGAATTCCATGTCTTCCACTGGCCCCGAAGCCAGTTGATGCGTCACGCCCGCAACGCCATCAAAGTCGAGGCGATAGTCGAATATTTTGAGATTGAGCATCGGCCCGTAGAGCGATCGATCAGAACCGACCAACCCGAGGTCTCGCCGCAGCTGCTCGGCTTCGTAGCGCTGGCGCCGTCTCACCGCTTTCAATTCAAAAGCGAGCGCCGCCGCCGCCTGCGACAGCGACACGGAAGGTTCGATGGCGAGCTGGACAGGCAGGACATTGACGACAGGACCGACGGCGAAAAGCGCGATCGATCCCATGCGCCGCATGAAGGGCATGCCGACCGTCAATCGAGTCGCGCCGCTCATTCGATGCAGATAGGTGAACACGGCCGCCATCGCCATTTCGACGCCAGAAACGCGAACCGCTGCGCCTTGCGACTCAAAGGCCGCCATAACGACCGGCGGCAGAGTTATTCGCCGCCGCAATGGCAACGATATATCGGCCGCCTTTAAGGGCGTCGCGCTTGGCTGAGACAGCGCGATCGGCGCCGGCAGATTTCGTGCGTGGTCCAGCCAAAAGCGTCGGTCGGCTTCCTGCGCCTGCGAGCCCTCGTAGGATTGATATTCCTCGACCACCTCGGCGAATGAGGCGAAAGGCGAATCGCCGACAGGCTTTCGGCGTCTCAGCGCCGTGTATATTTCAGCGATCCGCCGCGCGATCGCGGTAAAGCTGAAACCGTCGACCATCAGATGATGGTGGCGCTGATACCAGAACCAACGCGCGCCGGCCGATGTTTCGCCAGCACGAATCAGCGCGTGACGATAGAGCGGCCGATCACCGTCGAGCGGCAGGAACGACGCGAGATCGGCGCGCATGAAAGCAAGCGCGGCGGTCTCGGGACTCGGGTCGTCGCTTATGTCAATGACGTCCACTTCGGGCAGATCGTCGGCGTTTCTGCGCTGAGGAATGATTTGCGAGAGCCGGCCATCCTTCTCGACAAACCTAGCGTGAACCGTATCGGCCTCCGCAAGCCCGATACGAATGGTCCGGCGCAGAAGCTCGACGTCGACCTCGCCGTTCAGCTCGACATATTGCGCGACGATATAGGCGTTTCGCGCCGAGGAAAGCTGGTCGCCCATCCAGACGCCGGGCTGCGCGGCGATGAGAGGAAGTTCGAGCTCGGTCGGCGTGGAACGCCGCAATGACGGAGCAAGAAGCACTGTCGTTCCCTTCGAAGGAAATGCCGTTTTGCGATGATCGTCGATCAGCAAGGCTGAGAAGCGTCTCTGAGCGACTTTGGACGCATGTCGGTCCAATGCTCGTCGACAAATTTGAGACAGGCGCCGCGGTCGCTCGGACCAAACAGCCGCCGCCAGCCCGCTGGCGCCGGCGCGAACATCGGCCAGAGACTGTGCTGCCCTTGCGAATTGACCAGGACGAGAAAAGTAAGACTCTCGTCGTCGAATGGATTCGGCTGAGCGTCATTCATGTAACTGCTCCATTGTGTTTGAAGCCCCCAAGGCTGAGACGTTTGGTTGGGACGCCATCGCGCCAACATACGCCGCGCGACGATCGGCAAGCAGGCGTGCTAGTCCATCAAGCAGACCGCCACGCCAGCAGAGCGGATCGTGACCGCCCGAGTAGATGCGGTAGTAGACGTCGTGCCCTGCGTTGATGAGCGCGCGATGGATGCGGTCGGTCTCTGGCCGAATGACTTTTTCAATGCTTCCGGCCTCTAGGAACACGCGAATGTGAGACGACCCGACCTTGCCGTTCTCGATTAAGCTGGCGAGAACGTCCGGCGCTTCGCCTCGCATATCGGGCGTCAGAGGCCGCAGGCGCTCCTGCGCGTAATTTCCCGGCCACCAGAACGAGCCAGACTGCGCGAGCACGCAACCAAACCGATCGGGCGCGCGCAGTCCGGCGAACAGCGCCGCCAGTCCGCCGAAGCTCTGCCCCGCGATAACGGTCCTGCGCGGATCGCTGGCGCAAGGCGCGAAGCGCGACGCCAGCGGCAACAGCTCCTGCTGAAGCGCTTCGAGAAATGCGTCGTCGCAGGCGAGTTCGCGCGCACGAGTCTTTTCATCGAGCGAATCGACGAGCACATAGACGCTCGGCGGCAGCAAAGCGGCCTGTGTGGCGTTATCCAAAGCCGAGAAGACAGGCATGGCCTCGGCCCAATATTGTCCGTCGAGGAGTATGACGAGCGGAAGTGCCGCTTCTACGACAGCGCCGCTTCGATAGATCCAAACGCGACGGGAATTGCGCAATCGAGCGCTGTCCCATGAGATTTGACGCAAACGGTCTTGATCCGCAGCGATGCGGTTTTTCCGGTCGACGTCTCGCCACGCCAATTGGAATGGCGCCTGAGGCAGATGAGCCGGTGAAAACTTCTGTCCGCGCAGCCCGACATGACAAACGCCTGGATTGAGCGGATCGGCCTGCGCGAGCTTCAGCGCCGAACGCCACCAGTCCCTCATCTCGACTTCGCTGTCAGCGCCGCGCTCGGGTGGCGGAAGATGCTTATCGTCGACGGGAATGAAACGGTAGCTTCAGCGCCAGTCGGCTTCCACCTCAAACGACCAGCGCCAGACATCAGTTCCGGCGATTCGCTCGAGAGAAAGGGGATTGCCGCGATGATGGTCGATGACCGAGCAAATATCGATATAGACGCGCCGGGTTTGCGATCTCGTCGCGTCGCCTTGAGGATCGCGCCACAGGAACGAGACGCGCGCGCGATCTCTTCCTATCGCCGAGACAACCGGACAGCCTTCGACGGCGACTCGACGCCACCAACGATCGGATCCCACGTCTTCGCCAAACCGCGTCGTCAACCAGCGCTCGCAGGGCGCCGAGATCGCGTCGTTTTCCCCAACCGACCGATGAGGCGCCGCCCATACGCTGTCAGCCGGTCCATATTTCGCGCGACGCGACGCAGCGCGCGCCATCATGAAGAAAGACAAGGCGGCGGCGAGCGCGACAAAATCAACGCCAAGCGCAGCGATGCTCGCCGAGGCGCGCATGCCGAGCGCTGGAAATGCCCAAGCAGTAAGAGTTGTGAGGGGAATTGCCACCGTCGCGAACGCAGCAAGCCAGAGCAGTTCGACGCCTGCCGCGGCGGCGCCCCTAAGAAACGACCAAAGCACGCTCGCAACGAAGACGGAATAATAGACGCCGTTATACCAAGGCTCGATGTCGGCGACGCTTCCGTCGAGCCATTTCGCCGCAACGATCGTTATTGAAATCGCGCTTATTGCGCCAAGACAGACGCCGACCGTGGCCGCCGACATCAGACGCGTCGATCTTTTCTGAACGACGGGTCCGCCGTGTCGCCGCTCGGTTCGCCGGCGCGATTCGATCCAGAGCAGATTGCCGGAGTAAAACAGGAAGGCGCCCGCAAGGCCGAGAAGAAAATAACAAAAGCGCACAACGTCGCCGCCGAAGCTGGCGAAATGCAGGGCGAAGAACGTCGCGACGATTCCTGTCCAGGTTCCCTCTTTGCCCGGAAAATAGTCGGCGTTGGCGATCTCGCCGGTCACCGGGCTGACGACGGCGAACCCCTTGCCTCTCGTCATATAGCGCGTGTCGTATCCCCAAATCTGAACCGATGCGCCGCGAGTCCCGGCGTTGCGGTAGCGCATCTCGACGGGGACGAAACTTGGCGAGGCCGCTTTCACCCGGTCGAGCAGCGTATCGACCGGCAGCATGGACGCGGGCCGCTCGTCCTTCTTGATCGCGTTGAAAGGATTGCTCGCGGCGATGATCGTCTTCAGACCGCCGTCATAGACGACATGATCGAGCGCGTCATAGAGCTGCTCATGCAGGCAGAAGACGACCGCCGTCAGCGCGATGACGATGTGGAACGGCAGGCTGACGATCCCAACCACATTATGCGCGTCGAGCCACATGCGCTTGAGATTGCGACCGATGCGCAGCGCGAAGAGATCCTTCGCGAGCGACGGCAGAACGATAATCAATCCAGAGACGAGCGCGACGGCATAGACGGCGCTCACGACGCCCATGACGGTTTCGCCGATGTCATTGGCGCCGGGAATGCCGGCGGTTTGATGAATCTTGTCGACGAAGTCGGCAAGGTTCGAGCGAACCGACTGCGCGAGCCGCAAGTCCCCATCGGCGGAGAACTCCGCGGACCAAGGCGCCTTGTCGTCCCTGCCTTTACGCCAGGTGAGACGCGCCCAAAGCTCTTCGGTCTCGCCCAAATGGAGCGTCAATTCCTTGGCGGCGTCAGGCCGCGCGGCGAGCGTGCGCGCGATCAATTCGTCCGACTGCGCAAGTTTTGTGAGACTGATCGGGGCCGGCGATGAAACCCAACGCGCGAGCGGCTCCGCGAACACCGTGATGGCGCCCGCGTAGAAAGCGATGAACAGAAACATCCCGGTGGTGATACCCGTCCATGTATGAACAGTCTTATAGAGTCGAACAACGTCGCTGCGCATCGTGCGTTGTCTCGATTAGCGAAGGAAATGACGACAGGCGAACAATCCGGCGTAGGCGATGAGATTTGCGCCGCCGAGCCAGAGCCAGGCGCGTAATCCGCTGAAAAACAGAAAGCAGAGGCTCAGCGTGGTCAGCCAGATCGGCGCGATAAGCCACATCACGACCTGAAATTTATTTGGAGCCGCCAATCCTCCGGGACCCGCCCACGCGTACAGCCCGGCAAGCGCAATCGCGAGTGTGAAGCCCAGAACGGCGCCGGCCAAAGTTTTGCTGAACCAGTCGCGTCTGATCCGACTCATGGCGCGTTTCCGAGGATGGTTCGTAGCACCCCCAGGCACGGAAGAACGATCAAGAGAAGCATCGTGAGGACGAGCGTCGCGAAAATCGCGGTCGAGAGCTGAACCGCCTCGCTCCAGAGGACGACACCGAGAAGCTGCAGCGCTACGCCAGCAGCGCGGCTCGCCCTCGCGGGCAAGCGCCGCGCCAGCCACCGCTGGTTTGGCGCGCCGAGATAGAGGCTGGCGGCGCCCGAGGCGATCGCGACGCAGGCCGCGAATTGATAGGCGGCGGGCGAGAGGTTCATCGTCCGCTCCCGATTTTGTTAAAAGTTGACAGTCGCCGAGAGAAGGACGGTGCGCGGCGCGTCAAGCGTGGCGTAGCCGTCGTTGAAGGAGCCCGACCAGTAGCTGTGATTGAACAGATTGTTCACATTCGCCCGCAACGTCATATCCGCGCCATACACTTTCGTGGCGTAGCGTAGGCCCGCGTCAAAACGCGTCCATTCAGGAATGCGATACCAGTTCAACGAGTCGACATAGAGCGCGCTCGTATAGATGACGCGGCCTTCAGCCGTCACGCCAACGAGATAGGGAAGATCCCACTCGCCATAGAGGTTCGCCTGCCATCTCGGAATGCCGAAGGCGTTTTTTCCGGTCGTTTTTCCGTCGGCGCTCTGGGTGATGACGCCGATCATGTAGGTCACGCCGCCGAGCACGCGGACGCCTTTGATAGGCTCGCCAAAGACGGTCCACTCTATGCCCTGGTTGCGCTGCCGGACGGGCTTATAAGAGATGAGGCCTCCCGTGGTCACGGTCGCAAGAGTCGGTTGCGTAATCTCATAGAAGCTCAGCGTGTTGGCGAGAATGCCCAAATCGAGCTTCGCGCCGGTTTCGATCTGCTTGGAGACGAACGGCGGAAACGACTCGTTGAAATTGGTCGCCTGCGGATTGGTGACGCGCAGACCTTGTGTGAGGCCTTCGATATAGTTGGCGTAAAGCGACAAGCGTTTGTCGAATGGCTTGACGATTAGCGCAAAGGCTGGCGAGAGCCGATGGCTGTCGTAGGAGTTCGTCTCCATGCCCGTATTCGCCCGAAAGTTCTTGGTCATCACCCGCTGGCTGCGCAGACCGCCGATCAGCTGGATGCGTTCGTCGAAAGCAGAAATCGTGTCGGCGAAGGCGAGGCTCGCGAGATAAGTCTCCGCAGTCTTCCTTGGATCGGTCTCGAAATAGGGCTTCCCGAGACGGAACGCCGTGCCCGGAACAACCGGCGGAGGCGGCGCCTGAGGCGGCACGACGGGCAGATAAATGTTGGAGCTGTAGGGCGAGATAAATCCGAATTCGGAGCTTTGGCTGAATTTCAACGCAGAGGCGCTCAGCACGAATTGATGGCGCAGCGGTCCCGTGTCGACTTGACCGCGCACGCCGTCCTGCGTCGACAGCGAATTGGTGTAGCCGCGCAGATTGACGATTCGGGCTCTGCTGTAGTTGCCGAGCAGGTTGACGCCCGCCGCCTGCGTTCCATTGGTGAAGCCGAAGTTTCGACTGTCCAAGAAGCCGACGCCGGCAAAAACCGTGACATTCTCCGCCACGTCCAGCTCGCCGCGGGCTTGGATGGCCTTGTTCTCGAACCGGGCGTTGGAGCCGACAAAAAGATTTGTGCTTGAGTCGGGCGCCGCCGCCACGCCAATGCCGGTGAAGCTCGCCATGAACGAGCTGCCGTTCTTGAAGATTTCCTGGCTGTGATAGGCGTCGATCGACAGCCTTACGCGCTCATCGCGGAAATCGAGCCCCAGCGCATTCAGCCCGCGCACTTTCCACTGTTCGTTGAGCGCGGTCCCGCCGCTGCGGTAAACGCCGTTGTAGCGCAGGCCGAACTGATTATGGTCGCCGCCACGTCGCCCGACGTCGATATGCGTGCCGAACTGAGAACTCGACGTGAAATCGGTGCTGACGCTGGTGATCGGCGCATCGCCAGCATGTTTGGTGACGAGATTGATCGAACCGCCAACCGCGCCGAAAGGCGCCATGCCGTTGAGCAACGCGCCAGGTCCCTTGAGCACTTCGACCCGCTCCAGGAATTCTGTCGGCACATGGCCGTCGGGCGCAAGACCATACATGCCATTGAGCGCGAGCTCGCTGCCGAGCACCGGAAAGCCGCGAATTCTGAAATTCTCGCGGATATGTCCCGCCGACGTGGTCATGCGCACCGACGGGTCGTTCTCCAACACCTGCTCCAGCGTGCGCGCCTGCTGGTTCTCGATCAGCGCTGACGTGTAGCTCGTCACATTGAACGGCGTATCCATGAAATCGCGATTGCCGAGCATGCCCAGTCGCGCGCCGCGGGCGATCTCGCCGCCGGCGTAGGCCGGCGGAAGATTGCCGATCTCTCCCGTTGGCGGAGACGGCGCGACGCTGGGGCCGGAGGGCAGCGCCAGACCCTGCCCGGCGCCGGACGTCGCGGCCCGCGGCGTCGACGCCATAAGCGGTCGCGGACCGTTCTGATGGGCGCTTCTCGCGCGCGCTCGATGCGACCGGACGCGGCGCCTGTTGCCGCACTTTCGCTTGCGGCTTTTCCCGCGGCGCATCAACGGTCACCGGCGGCAAGGTTTGCGAGCCGTTTTGCGCCCTGGCCGCCGCGATTTCGAGCGAAAAGGCGATCGACGCGCCGAGACTGCAAGTGAGCAGGGATTTTTTCCCGATTTCCAATGCATTGAAGCAGGAAACTTCGGAATAGTACTTGCTCATTTTTCCGCCTTTACTGCCTTGCAGCGCATAGTTCGTCGAAAGAGTGATTACGGATAACGTACATACTTAATTTCGGTCAATTGAATTAGCCACAATTCGGAAACATTTTAAATATTTACAATTGGTAGTTTGTATTTATTTCAATTCCAAAGAATAAAAAGTATTTATTGTTTAAATTGTAGTCACACTGACTCCAATGCGGCCATTTTGCAGCGGCGCGGCGCTCGGCGCATAGGCGCCGTTCAGACAACAGATTTGAGAGTCGCAAATCGAGCGAAGGGGTGGACCTGATGAGCGCTCGAGGGAGATTGATCTGGCCGCGCTTCGAAGGAATCGGCTCCGAATGGCGCGGCCGCCGAAACCTCTCCGTGTTGAGGATTTCCTCAAAGGCGGAACGGACGGAATGATTCGATGCTGGAAACGCCACGCGCAAGATCGCGCAGCGTCAGAAACCCCCTTCTCTATGCCCTGTTCAGTTTGTTCGGTTCACGACCATCGCAGCCGTGAGAGCGCCAACCATCGTCGCCAACCTCGCGCAGTCCGATGCGGCTCGTTCAAGGCGAGCGATCCGTCTCCGCGGCGGACGGTGCGTAGTTTGGATTCTGTTCAGTCAGCACAGAGTCGAAGCCTTCGAATTCGGGACCGCCGATATAGAGATCGCGGTTCTGACCGGCGTTTTTATGGGCCTCGCGAAACTGCTCAGAATGCGTCCAGTCGATGAAATTCTGCCGAGACTCCCACAGCGCATGCGACGCATAGAGCGTGTAGTCTTCCCGCTCGGGCCCTCTGAGCAGGTGAAAGACGATGAAGCCGGGCCGTTCCTGAAGGCGAGACTGGCGCGACCGCCAGACGTCTTCGAAAGCCTGCTCCTTTCCCCTGACGATTTTGAATCTGTTCATTGCGACGAACATGAGCGGGCTCCCGCACTTCGATGGCTGCCGGACGATTTCGGCCTATCGGCTCCCTAAGACCGTAGAGGCTCGTCGACAAGAGCTATCATGCCAACGATTTTTGCGAAGCCATCGCCCGGACGGACGCCGAAATCGTCGCGTCGACCTTCGTAAAGTGCGCAACATCATCGAGAGCTTCATCAACCAGCTCAATCAGATCAGACGCATCGTAAACCGATACGACAAATTGCTCGCGCAACGTCGAGCCTTGGGCGGCATCGACCAAGTGCAGCCAACTTGACATAATTTCAGATGGTTATTTAGCGCTCAACCCCTGTTCGGCGTTGGGGGCCGCAGGCGCTACCAGCGCAGGACCGCGCCGCCCCACGTCATGCCTGCGCCGATCGCCATCATGGCGATGACGTCGCCTTTTTTGAGCCGCCCGGCGCGATTCGCCTCGTCGAGCGTAATCGGCATCGAGGCGCTCGACGTGTTGCCGTAACGGTCGATATTGATCCAGCATTTCTCAAGCGGCACGCCGAGCTGCTGCATCGCGGATTCGATAATCCGCTTATTGGCCTGATGGGCGATGACGTGGGTGATGTCCGTCGCCGTCAGACCGGCGGCTTTAAGCGTGTCGCCGACCACTTCCGGCAACAGTCGCGTCGCGACCTTATAGACCTCGCGGCCGCGCATTTTAATTTTGCCGGCCTTGTCTTCCAGCATTTCGGGCGATGGCGGACGTCGGCTGCCGCCCCCGTAGATGCCTAGGATGCCGGTCATGGAGCCATCGGTGCGCAGACTTGCGGCGAGCACCCCGCGTCCCTGCTCTTCGCTGGCGCCGAGCAGAATCGCGCCGGCGGCGTCGCCAAACAGCACGCAGGTTTCGCGGTTGGTCCAGTCGACGAAACGGCTTAAGGTCTCGGCGCCGATCACCAGCGCGCGTTTCGCCTTGCCGCCTCTGATGAACTGGTCGGCGATCAACAGGCCATAGAGCGAACCGGCGCAGGCGGCGCCGACGTCAAAGGCGAAAGCGTTCCTCGCGCCAATCCGAGCCTGGACAAAAGACGCGCAGGACGGCGTCGGCGTATCGCCCGTCACCGTACATACGATGAGCATGTCGACATCGTCAGGCTTCACGCCCGCAAATTGCAGCGCCTCGTCAGCGGCGGCGGCCGCAAGATCGGATGTCGCCTCGTCGTCCGCGGCCACCCGGCGCTCCTTGATCCCGGTGCGGCTGACGATCCATTCGTCGTTCGTCCTGACGATTTTCTCAAGGTCGGCGTTGGAGATGACGCGCCGCGGCGCATAGGACCCTGTTCCGAGAACTATCGAATTCGTCAAGACGTGGCGGTTCCTTCTGAGCGGCGTCGCGAAAGCGCGCCAGCGGAGCGCTATTCCTAAGTGCCGCCTAGGCCAAGCGCAAATTATCTTTTGGTTCCGTCGAAACCGCCTGCATCGTCGCAGACTTACTGACTTTTTTAGGGCAGGTCGCGAGAGCCGTAAGAATCGGGCGTCAATCCTTTCTTAAAGCGCGCGCCGCTAGACCTTCTCCGGGGCCCCACGGAGTTGCGTTCATGTTCGACGCCATCATCTTTGCCGCGGTCGCCCTTTTTGCCCTGCTCGGCGCGCTGACGGCGTAAGGTCGCGCCCGCGATTGCCAAGACGCCCTACCCATGGCAAGGGGCGCCATGCAGGAACAACAGAAGCCGAACGCCGCCCCACGCGTCTCCTTCGTGTCACTTGGCTGCCCCAAGGCGCTCGTCGACAGCGAACGCATCGTCACGCGCCTGCGCGCCGAAGGCTATGAGCTTTCGCGCAGTCACGCCGGCGCCGATGTGGTCATCGTCAACACCTGCGGCTTTCTCGATAGCGCCAAGGCCGAGTCGCTTGACGCGATCGGCGCGGCGCTCAGCGAGAACGGCAAAGTTATCGTCACCGGCTGCATGGGCGCTGAGCCCGAGGCTATTTCCGAGCGGTTTCCGCAAGTGCTCGCCATCACCGGTCCGCAGCAATATGAGAGCGTGGTCGAGGCGGTGCATCGCGCCGCCGCGCCCGCGCATGACCCGTTTTTGGACCTTCTCCCCGAACAGGGCGTGAAGCTCACGCCGCGCCACCACGCCTATCTGAAGATCTCCGAAGGCTGCGACAACAGCTGCGCCTTCTGCATCATTCCGCATCTGCGCGGGCCGCTCGTCTCGCGGCCGGCGGCCGATGTGCTGCGCGAAGCCGAAAAGCTCGCGCGCTCCGGAGTGAAGGAACTGCTCGTCATTTCGCAGGATACGAGCGCCTATGGCCGCGACATCCGCTATGCCGAAAGCATGTTCGGCGAGCGGAGCGTGCGCACGCGATTTCTTGATCTCGCGCGCGAACTTGGCGAGTTAGGGCTCTGGGTGCGCCTGCACTATGTCTATCCCTATCCCCATGTCGACGACGTCGTGCCGTTGATGGCGGAAGGAAAAATCCTTCCCTATCTCGACATTCCCTTTCAGCACGCCGCGCCGAGCGTACTGAAGGCGATGAAGCGTCCGGCGAATGAGGAGAAGACATTGGCGCGCATTCGCGCCTGGCGCGACGCCTGTCCCGATCTCGCGTTGCGCTCGACCTTCATCGTCGGCTTTCCCGGCGAGACCGAAGAAGATTTCGATTATCTGCTGGAGTGGCTGGAGGAAGCCGAGATCGACCGCGCCGGCGCTTTCAAATATGAGCCCGTCGCCGGCGCGCCCGCCGAGTCGCTCGGCCTTCCCGCCGTGCCGGACGACGTCAAGGAAACGCGCTGGCGCCGCTTTATGGAAACGCAGCAAAAGATCAGCGCGCGTTTGATGAAGCGCAAGGTCGGCAAGCGACTCTCCGTTATCATCGACGAGCCGGGCGGTGGAGCTTCCGGCGCGCTCGCCAAGGGCCGCACCAAGGCTGACGCGCCGCAAATCGACGGCGTAGCCTTTGTCGCATCGCGGCGCCCCTTGCGCGCGGGCGACATCGTCACGGCGAAGATCGAGCGCGCGGAGGCTTACGACGTCTATGGCGCGGCGAGCTAAAGGAGCCCTATATTGGGGCCAGAAACTAACATGTGGAAAGAAGCGCCATGACCGACGAACCGGAAGAAAAGGGCACGCCGCAGGACAACCCGCCGCCCGAGACTGAAGATACGCCGACGCAGCCGCATGTGCCGCAGATCGTCATTCCGCGCAGCCTCTATATCGCCACGGCGCTGATCGTCGTCGGCTCATTCGCGATTACGCTCTTCCTGCGCAATCCCTATACGCAGTCGGTCTCCGAAGGGACGGGCTTTTACGAGCGCGGCTCGGACAGTTCGCTGCTTTTATGGGTGGCGATTTTCGTCGGCATACCGGCGAGCTTCTGGGCCTACAAGCGCTGGATACTGCCGCTGTTCGAACGCAAATAGGTTTCGCGCAGTTCGGTCGACGAGCGCTCGAGTCTTGGTCCGTGGAGATAGACGATCGCCGGCGGCGGCGTGACGGCGAGGATGGCGGCTTTGCTCTCGGGCAGCCGCGCATTCTTAAAGAAGACCGCCGCCTTGGCGTTCGCCGCTTTAAGCGTCGCGCCCGGGCGGTCGATCACGGCGATCGGCGTCGTGCGCGCAATGTCCTGCCATCGCAGCCAGCGATGGAACTGCAGGAGATTGTCGGCGCCCATGATCCAGACGAAGCGCACGCCGGGACAATGGGCGTGAAGATAATCAATCGTTTCGCTGGTGTAGCGCGCGCCGATCGCGGCTTCGAATCCGGTGAAGGCGACGCGCGGATCGCGCAGGATTTTTGTCGCCGCCGCGATCCGCGCTTCGATCGACGGCAGTTCGCTTGCGTCTTTCAGCGGATTGCCGGGCGACACGACCCACCATAAGCGATCGAGCTTAAGCCGCGTCAAGGCGAGGCGCGAGACGAGCGCATGGCCGTCATGAGGCGGATCGAAAGTGCCGCCGAAAAGGCCGATGCGCATGCCCGGCGCATGGGGCGGGAGGCGCGGGAAAGGCTGCGTCATGCCGCATCCAGTTGCACAGCCAGGAAGTCATTCCCGACGCGCGCAACGCGCGCGATCGGGAATCCAGAGCAAGACCAGCATTCTTGGATTGGCTCTGGATTCCCGGTCAGGCCTCCGGCCTGCCGGGAATGACATCCGTGGCCGACCCCACGGATCGAAATCCCATTCACCCCCGCACCTGGCCGTCGCCGTAAACGCGATATTTGAACGAGGTCAGCTGCTCGACGCCCACCGGTCCGCGCGCATGCATTCGGCCGGTGGCGATGCCGATTTCGGCGCCAAAGCCGAATTCGCCGCCGTCGGCGAATTGCGTCGAGGCGTTGTGCAGGACGATCGCAGAGTCGACTTCATTCATGAAGCGCTGCGCCGCTGCGGCGTCGCGCGTAATGATGCAATCGGTGTGATGCGATCCGTAGGTCTCGATATGATCGATCGCGCCTTCCAGCCCGTCGACGACCCGCGCCGCGATGATCGCTTCGAGATATTCGGCGCGCCAGTCTTCTTCGCTCGCCGGCTTCACCCGCGCGTCGGCGGCCTGGGTCGCCGCGTCGCCGCGCACTTCACAGCCTGAGTCGATCAGCGTCGAGACAAGCCGCGCAAGATGCGTCGCGGCGCAGGCCTTGTCGACGAGCAGCGTCTCCGCCGCGCCGCAAATGCCGGTGCGCCGCATCTTGGCGTTGAGCAGCACGCGCTTCGCCATGTCGAGATCGGCGTCCTTATGCACGAAGACATGCACAATGCCTTCGAGATGCGCGAAGACCGGCACGCGCGCCTCATGCTGCACGCGGGCCACGAGACTCTTGCCGCCGCGCGGCACGATCACATCAATATTGCCGTCGAGCCCGGCGAGCATCGCGCCGACCGCGGCGCGATCCGCCGTCGCGACGAGCGAGATCGCCGCCTCGGGAAGCCCCGCCGCTTTCAGTCCCGCGACAAGACAGGCGTGAATGGCGGCCGACGACCGCAGGCTTTCGGAGCCGCCGCGCAGGATCGCGGCGTTGCCGGCCTTGAGACACAGACCGCCAGCATCGGCGGTGACATTGGGCCGGCTTTCGTAAATCACCCCAATGACGCCGAGCGGCGTCGAGACGCGCTCGATCTTCAAACCGTTCGGCCGCTCGAATCTGGCCAGAACGCGCCCCACCGGGTCGGGCAGATCGGCGATCTCGTCCAATCCGCGGGCGATCGCCTCGACGCGCGCGGGATCCAACGTCAGCCGATCGAGGAAAGACGCGGCCGTTCCGCGCGCCTTGGCGTCGGCGACGTCGTGCGCATTGGCGGCGAGTATCACGCCGCTTTGGCGGCGAATTTCGCCGGCCGCCGCCCGCAGTGCCTTGTTCTTGGCGTCGCTCGAAGCAAGCGCCGCCGCCCGCGACGCCACGCGCGCGGCGCGCCCCAGCGCGACGAGCGAGTCGCTCAATGTCGCGTCCGCGCCCGCCCGCGCCTCGTTGCGTAATGCCTGCGTCATGGCCATCTCTCGGCAAGTGCTCGCGTCTCGCTATCATGGCGTCGCCGGCAAGGAAAGAAGCGGTCTTGCAGGCCCTTGCGCGATATGGAAGAACGGCCCCATGTCCGCATTGCAAGATAATCCCTTCACTGGGCCGATCGGCGCTGAATATGAGGTGCTGCGGCTGTTGTGTCCGAACGCGCCCGTGCTCGCCCGGATGGTCGGAGAGCACGTTAAGCAATGGCGTTGCGGCGTCGGGCCGATTGCGGGATTCGAAATCGGCTGCGGCACCGGGATCAGCACGCTGGCGGCGCTCTCCGCGTGCGATGATCTCAAGCTCATCGCGGTCGACAGCGCCGGCGAAATGCTCGCTCAGGCGCGCGTCAACCTCGCCGATTACGCTTCTGCGGGCCGCGTCAAATTCATCGAAGCCGATGCGCTGGCGTCGTTGCGCGACTTGCCCGATGCGAGCGTGGATGTCGTCATTTCGAATTATGCGATCCATAACTTCGCTGACGATTATCGTAACGCTGTCGTATCCGAGATATTCCGCGCGCTGAAGCCCGGCGGCCTGTTCGTCAACGGCGACCGCTACGCCATGGACGACCCGGCGGCGCATCTCGCCGATACGCAAGCTGTCGTGCGGGGATGGTTCAAGATTTTTACCGAAATGAAACGACTTGATCTCCTCGAAGACTGGGTCATGCATTTGCTGAGCGACGAATCGCCTCGGCGCATCATGTATTTCGAGCCGGCGCTTCAGCAGTTGCGCGCCGCAGGCTTCGCGCCGGTCACGGTCGAATTCCGCGAAGGCGTGGACACTCTGGTGACCGCATTAAAGCCGGGCGCCACGGATGCGCAATAATTGGTCTTCGAACGTGCCCGAAAGTTTCGCGTCCGCCTCCGTCTCCCAGCCGAACGCCCGAGAGACTTTCGTGTCGCAAGAGTTCCACCTTTATTGAGTAATGGCATTGGACTTGCTGCGAGCGGCCGATTGACGACGCGGGCGCGTCCGGCGCGCGACGCGCGCGGCATTCTAAAAATCAACCAGCACTGGAAATTTGATGTCGATTGCATCCGCCGCCAGCTCCGATTTCCTGTCCCGCGAGCGCACCGTCGCCTCCCCCGTCTTCAATCGCTGGCTCGTTCCGCCGGCCGCGCTCGCCATTCATCTCTGCATCGGCATGGCCTATGGCTTCTCCGTCTTCTGGCTGCCGCTGTCGCGGGCGATCGGCGGGGCGCAGCCCAAGGAATGCCCGGAAACTCTCGGTTTTTTCGCAACACTTATCGCGACCGACTGCGACTGGAAGATCAGCTGGCTCGGCTGGACCTTCACGCTCTTCTTCGTTTTCCTGGGCTCGTCTGCGGCGGTCTTCGGCCATTGGCTGGAGACGGCCGGACCGCGAAAGGCCGGACTCGCAGCGGCCTGCTGCTGGTGCGGCGGTCTGCTGATCTCGGCGCTCGGCGTCTATGTCCATCAGATCTCTTTGCTGTGGATCGGCTCCGGCGTGATCGGCGGCATTGGACTCGGGCTCGGATACATCTCGCCGGTTTCGACGCTGATCAAATGGTTCCCTGACCGGCGCGGCCTGGCGACTGGTCTCGCCATCATGGGGTTCGGCGGCGGCGCAATGATCGGCGCGCCGCTCGCGGATCGGCTGATGAGCTTTTATGCGACGCCGACCTCGCCGGGCGTCTGGCAGACCTTCGTCACGCTGGCCGCGATCTATTTCGCCTTTATGGTCGCCGGCGCGATCGGCTACCGGGTGCCATCTAACGGATGGGCGCCCGAAGGCTTCACGCCGCCGACGGCGGCCAAGAACGCCCTGGTGACGCATCGCCATGTGCATCTCGACGTCGCATGGAAGACGCCGCAATTCTGGCTGCTCTGGGGCGTTCTTTGTCTTAACGTTTCAGCCGGCATCGGCGTGCTGGGCATGGCCTCGCCGATGCTGCAGGAAGTCTTCGGCGGCAAGCTCATCGGCCTGGATGTCGGTTTCGATCAACTCGACGCCGGCCAGAAAATGCAGATCGCAGCGATCGCGGCCGGCTTCACCGGCCTGTTGAGCCTCTGCAACATCGGCGGGCGCATCGGCTGGGCCTCGGCCTCCGACGCATTCGGCCGCAAGATCACTTACGCCATCTTCTTCGTCCTCGGGCTCTCGCTCTATTCGGCGATACCCTTCGCGGCGAAGGGCGGGATGGTCGGCGTCTTCGTTCTGCTGTTCTCAGTCATCATCACCATGTACGGCGGCGGCTTCGCGACGATCCCGGCCTATCTCGCCGACATTTTCGGCACGCACCACGTCGGCGCCATCCATGGCCGGCTTCTGACCGCCTGGTCAACGGCCGGCGTGCTCGGGCCGGTGCTGGTCAATTACATTCGCGAATATCAACTCGCGCACGGCGTCGCGCGCGAGGCCGCCTATAATCAGACCATGTATGTGCTCGCGGGCCTCCTGCTCGCAGGCTTCATCTGCAATTTGCTGGTGCGGCCATGCGCCGAGAAATATTTCATGAGCGATGAAGAAGTCGCGGCGCAAAAGCACATCACCGTCGCTGAAGTCGTCAAGGCGGACGACGATGTTCACGCCGACTTCGAGGATTTTGTCGAAGAGGGGCTGGAGCCCGTCGCGACGGACGATCCGCCAACCGTTGCGCGCCCCGAGCCCGACTCGAACGGCCGATCGCTGCAGCTTTTTCTCGCCTGGGCCGCGGTCGGCGTCCCGCTCACCTGGGGCGTGTGGATGACGCTCCTGAAGACCGCGGCGCTGTTTCGCTGATCTGGCGCGCGAAACGCTTCGACTTTAGCGCGACCTTGGCGGGCGGAGACGTGACGCGCGCCCGGCCTTCGTCCCCTTGCCTTCCGCTCGCCTTGATCGCGGCCGCCTTGTTTGACAGAAGTCGGGGACGCTGGGCGCCTTTGTGATTCGTCACGCGCCGCAAATGAGACGAGGCCTCTATGGCGACTGCTTGCACCAATGGGCTCGATACCGGCTTCGTCGATCTCGGCTATATGAAAGTCGCCGTTCTCGGCGTGGTGCAGGGCATCACCGAACTGCTGCCGATCTCCTCGACGGCGCATATGCGCATCGTGCCGGCGCTCTTCGGCTGGAAGGACCCTGGCTCGGCCTTCTCCGCCGCGATGCAGCTCGCGGCGCTCGCCGCCGTCGTCAGCTATTTCTGGAGCGACATCCGGGCGCTCGCCGAGGGCTCGATTCGCGCGCTCGTGCGACGCGATTTCAACGACTGGACCTTCCGCTTTGTCGTCTGGATCGCGCTGGCGACGGTGCCGATCGGAATCGCCGGCATCGCGCTGTCGCATACGTTGAACACTTGCGGCTCGCCCCTGCGCACGCTGCCGGTGATCGGCATTTCGTCGATCGTGATGGCGGCGCTGCTCGCCATCGCCGAACTCTATTGCAATCACAAGCGCACGCTCGAACATGTCAGCCTGAAGGATGCGATGATCGTCGGCTTCGCCCAGGTCGGCGCGCTCATTCCTGGCGTCTCGCGCTCCGGCTCGACGCTGACCGCGGCGCTTTTCCTCGATCTGAAACGCGAGGAGGCGGCGCGCTTTTCCTTTATTCTCGGCATCCCGACGATCGCCCTCGCGGGCTTGAAGGAGCTGTGGGAGCTGCACAAAGCGCAGCTCGATTTCCACGGCTGGGCGGTGCTGACGCTCGGACTTTTCGTCGCGTCGATCTCCGCCTTTGTCGCGATCTGGGGCCTGCTGCGAATTCTCGAACGGTTTTCGGCGTGGCCCTTCGTCTATTATCGCGCCTTCATTGGCGTCGTGCTGCTCGTCGGGTTTTACGTGGGATTCCTGGCGTAGCGCCGTCATTGCGAGCGAAGCGAAGCCATCCAGAGTCGCGCCTACGGCTCTGGATTGCTTCGTCGCTGCGCTCCTCGCAACAATGACGGCTCTTGATTATTCCGCCGCCGCTTTGAGGCGTTCGCGCGCCGTCGCCCGCAGATCGTCGATGAGCGTGAGCGCGCCGTTTTCTTCATAATGCCAGAAGGTCCAGCCGTTGCAGGCCGGCAGGCCCTGCGCCAGCGCCCCGGTCTTGTGAATCGAGCCGACAAAGCCGGAGAGCGACAGGGCCCCGTCGGCGCGCACCACCGCGCGATAGCGCCGCTTGGCGTCGACGAGCGTCGCGCCTGGCGCGACGAGGCCGGCTTCGACAAGGCTCGCGAAGGCGATGCGCGGCTCGGCGCGTTTCGACGGCGCAGTCGCCACCGCCTCATGCGGCAAGGGTTCGACCGCGGCAATCCGCGCCTGGGCCGCCGCTCGATAGTCGTCGTCGCGCTCGATGCCGAGCCAGTCGCGGCCCAAGCGTTTGGCGACTGCGCCGGTCGTTCCGGAGCCAAAGAAAGGATCGAACACCAGATCGCCGGGTTTCGACGCGGCGAGGATGACTCGCGCGAGCAGCGCTTCGGGCTTTTGCGTCGGATGAGTCTTGCGGCCGGCGTCATTCTTGAGACGCTCGGTCCCGCCGCAGATCGGTAGGAGCCAGTCGGAGCGCATCTGGCAATCTTCATTCGCCGCCTTCAGCGCCTCGTAATTGAAGGTGTAGTTTTTTGCGCGTTGATCTCGCGCCGCCCAGATCATCGTCTCATGGGCGTTGGTGAAGCGCCGGCCGCGAAAGTTCGGCATCGGATTGTTCTTGCGCCACACGATGTCGTTGAGGATCCAGAACCCGAGATCCTGCATGATCGCGCCGACGCGGAAAATATTGTGATAGGAGCCGATGACGAAAATCGTCGCTGAGGGCTTCATCAGCCGGCGCGCTTCCTTGAGCCAGTCGCGCGTGAAGGCGTCATAGGCGGCGAAACTGGCGAATTTGTCCCAGTCGTTATCGACCGCGTCGACGAGACTCTGGTCCGGGCGAAGCAGAGAATTGGCGAGCTGAAGATTGTAAGGCGGATCGGCGAAGACGAGGTCGACGCTTTCGTCGGCCATGCGCTCCATCAGCGTCGCGCAGTCGCCGCTGAGAATTTCATTGCGCGCCGTCGCGCGGAGCGGCCTTTCGCTTGTGCGCCCGATACGCGTGACCTGAATTCGGGCTTTGAGACGAGCCGCTCCGACGCGCGCGCTACGCATGAACTCCACACCATCAACGCAACTGACAGGCGCGATAGTGAAGGAGGGAGGTAAAAGCCGCGTTTAAAGCGAAGAACGGCCTACGTCTCTTTTTCGTACGGAAGTCTTAAAGAAGTAAAAAGGTTAGCAAAATCTTGCCCGCGTCTTCACGCCTCGCGCACCGGCGCGAAACTGACCCGATGCGCCGGGCTCGCGCCGTAGCGCGCCAGCGCGTCGAGGTGGTGCTGCACGGCGTAGCCGGCATTGGTCTCGAAGCCATAATGGGGATAATGGGCGGCGAGGCGGCGCATCATCGCATCGCGCGCGACCTTGGCGACGATCGAGGCGGCGGCGATGGAAATCGCCGTGGCGTCGCCCTTGACGATCATCTGGCAGGGGCAGTCGACCGGCGGCCGGTCATTGCCATCGACGAGGAGATAGGCCGGCCGATGCGTGAGGCCGGCGACGGCGCGGGCCATGGCGGCGAGAGAGGCTCGGCGAATATTGATTCGGTCGATTTCGGCGGCGGTGACGAAGGCGACGCTGACCGCGAGCGCGCTGGCCATGATCCGCTCGAAGGCTTCTTCGCGCTGCGCCGGGTTCAGCGCCTTGGAATCATCGAGGCCGCGCGGCCGTCGGTCGGGATCGAGAATCACCGCCGCCGCCGCGACCGGCCCGGCGAGCGGCCCGCGCCCGACCTCGTCGACGCCGGCGATCGGCCAGACGCCCTTGCGCCGAAACTGGCCCTCCAGCCGAAAACTGACCCCGCTGGCTGTCACGAAAGGCTCCCTCGGCGGATCACGGCGCAACAAAGGACGTCGAGCCCAGTGACCGCGCGGCGAATAAAGCGCGGAGGGTGGGCCGCTGACAAGCTGTACGAGACGCGCAATCGGCGGAATCGGGTGAAGGGCTTCCTCGCCCTTCGAGACGCGTGCTGCGCACGCTCCTCAGGATGAGGAAACCCTTCACCCGATCGCCTTGGGCGCGCCATGCGACCGGAAAATCGGCTCAGAAAAGGCTGAGCTGTCGTGGCGCGCGGCGCGGCGGCTCAAACAAATCGGTCCGCAATTTTGTTTTCTGCCCGAAGCCGAGCCGATCGGCGGCGACCTCAAAACGTCGGCCGATCATCCAGGCGTATGGCCCCTCGCCCTTCATGCGGGTTCCGAAGGATGATTCATAAAGCTTGCCGTCGCGCGTCGAACGCATCAGCGCCAGCGCGCGCCGCGCCCGGTCGGGAAAATTGGCGACCAGCCATTCGGTGAAGAGATCGCGCAATTCGAGCGGCAGGCGCAGCAGCACATAGCCGGCCTCGCGCGCGCCGGCGGCATGCGCCCGCGTCAATATCCTCTCGATCTCGTCGTCATTGATCGAGGGAATAATCGGCGCCGTCATCACCGCGGTCGGCACGCCGGCGGCGGCAAGCTTCTCGATGGTCTCGAGCCGCAGTTCCGGCGTCGCCGCGCGCGGCTCCATGAGACGCGCCAATTTCCGGTCAAGCGTCGTCACCGAGATCGCCACCTTCGCCAGGCCCTTGGCGGCCATCGGCGCGAGGAGATCGAGGTCGCGCAACACCAGCGCCGACTTCGTCACGACGCCGACCGGATGATTGGCGCGCGCCAGAACTTCGAGGATCGAGCGCATGATTCGATGGGTCTTTTCCGCCGGCTGATAGGGGTCGGTGTTGGTGCCGATGGCGATCATCTTCGGGACGTAGCCAGGCGCCGACAATTCGCGTTCGAGAAGCTGCGCCGCGCCTTCCTTGACGAAAATCTCGGTCTCGAAATCGAGGCCAGGCGAAAAACCCATATAGGCGTGCGTCGGCCGCGCGAAACAATAGACGCAGCCGTGCTCGCAGCCGCGATAGGGATTGATCGAGCGGTCGAAGGAAATGTCGGGCGACTCATTCCTGGTGATGATCGTGCGCGGCTTCTCGACGTGAAAATTGGTCTTGAGCGCTTCGAGGCTCTCCAGCGAGCCCCAACCGTCGTCGGCCTCCTCGCGTACCTCCTTCTCGAACCGGCCGCTGCGCTTCGACAGCGCCCCGCGCCCGCGCCGGCGTTCGGCGTCGATGAACGCGCCGACGCTCGTCTGGCCGAACTGGCTGATCTGGCGCCCGAGCGCCGCCGATGAAACATCAGCTACGCGATCCATTGCAGACTCCGACTTTTTGAGAAGGAACTAGAGAGGACCGCGCCGAGATGCGAAACTTCGACGCGGCCTCCCGACTACAACGCAACGCCACTCATCCGGCGCAACGCCGGACACATCGGGGACTCGCCGCTTGCTTCCGGCTCGAGCAGCCGAGGGTGAACAGAAGGCGAATAGAGAACATATATAGAACATACGCGCCGCGCGCAAGACCGCAAAAGTGCGATTTCAATTTGAATTCTGGCGATCGCCGCGGCGGCAGCGCGCCATTGCCCGAGAACGGGTCATCGACCAAGGAGCATCGCGGCGCGCGCCGCGATCAGCCGCCAGAAGAGTCGCACGGGATATCCCCGGTAGCTCGGCGCGCCGCTCGGCAATTTTATATCCGACTTTCGGTGTTGTGTTTTGGTCCTCATTTCAATCGGCGGCACATCGCCCTCATATCGGGACCGATAGGTGGAAACCCAAAATCCTGGCTCGAACTTCAAAAACATGCCCGAGCAACAGCAAGACGCGACGACCCGACGCGTTCGTGACTTCGGGCTGAGCCTGTAATCCGCCAAGAGGTCCGCGCCCGACAAGACGCGAAATCGATCGTCCCGATAGGTGAGATATGGCGTGCCGCCATCCGGGTCGAGAATTGGCGCAGCGTTTGGCGCCGCTTCGATTCGGCGACCGCCTTCCTGGCAATCCTTGCAATAGCAAACGGCGCTCAAGATCGGCTCGCCAATGGCTTCGCATTGAACGCGCCCGCAAGCGCATGACGATCGTCTTACGTTGAGCCGCATGTGCAAGTCCAAATCGTCGCAAGCCAGACATAAAATGCAGCAACGCAATCATAGATCAAAAATCAAAATCGAATACCGCCGATGAAACGCGCCGCTCACGCGAGCGGCGCGTATTGATGGCGGCTCTGGCGCACTCACCGCACCAGAATATTCCTGAACTGCCAGGGATCGCTTTCGTCGATGTCTTCCGGGAACAATCCCGGACGGCCGTCGAGCGGCGTCCAATCGGTGTAATAGCCCTTCACCGGGCCGAGATAGGGCAGTTGCACTTCAAGGCAGCGCTTGTAGTCGACTTCGTCGGCCTCGACGATGCCGGCTTGCGGATTCTCCAGCGCCCAGACCATCCCGGCGAGCGCCGCCGAACTCACCTGCAGGCCGGTGGCGTTCTGATAGGGCGCGAGGTCGCGCGTCTCCTCGATCGAAAGCTGCGAGCCATACCAATAAGCGTTCTTGGCGTGGCCGTAGAGCAGCACGCCGAGCTCGTCGATGCCGTCGACGATTTCATGCTCGTCGAGAATCTGCCAGCTCTCCTGCATCTTGCCGGCGGCGCCGAACATTTCGTGTAGCGACAGAACGGCGTCGTCCGCCGGATGATAGGCATAGTGACAGGTCGGACGATAGACCGCCTGCCCCGAACCATCGCGCACCGTCAGATAGTCGGCGATCGAAATCGACTCATTGTGAGTGACGAGAAAGCCATATTGCGCGCCGGGCGTCGGGCACCAGGAGCGCACGCGGGTATTGGCGCCGGGCGACAGCAGATAGATCGCCGCGCCGCAGCCGGTTGCGTGCGTGCGCCCGATGTCGGGCAACGCCTTTTCATGCGTGCCCCAACCAAGTTCGGCGGGCTGCATGCCCTCGGAGACGAAGCCTTCGACCGACCATGTGTTGACGAAGACGTTGCGCGGCTTCGGCTGGCGCGCGCGCTGGGTGTCGCGCTCGGCGATGTGAACGCCCTTGACGCCGAGCTTTTGGGCGAGCGCGCCCCAATCGGCGCGCGTTTCCGGCTCCTTGTCGAGCACGCCCACATCGCGCGCGACATTCACCAGCGCCTGTTTGACGAACCAGGACACCATGCCGGGATTGGCGCCGACGCAGGAAACCGCGGTCGATCCGCCGGGATTCTTGCGACGTTCCTCCAGCACCGTCTCGCGCAGAGCGTAATTGGTGCGCGCCTCATTGCTCATGTTTTTGTCGAAATAGAAGCCCGGCCACGGCTCCACCACCGTGTCGACGCATAGCGCGTTCAATTCGCGCGCGAGCTTGATGATCGCAAGCGACGACACGTCGACCGACAGATTGACGATAAAGCCCTGGCCCCCGCCTTTCGTCAGCAGCGGCGTCAGGATGTCGCGGTAGTTCTCGGGCGTGAGGCGCGCTTTCAAAAAGGCGATGCCGCGTTCGTCGAGCAGCCGGCGATGCGTGTCGACGGGGTCGATGACGGTGAAACGCGACTTGTCGAAATCGAAATGGCGCTCGATCAGCGGCAAAATGCCTCGGCCAATGGAGCCGAAGCCTATCAGCACGATCGGACCGGTGATTTTGCCGTAGTTTGGCCAAGTCGACATGAGGCGTTGCTCCCGAGAAGAATATTGCGTCGCGATAAAGCAAGCGCAGACGTATTAATCAAGAGCTTGAGCGAGAGGTGGCGGCGCGCGTAAGGTGGCGCCGCGCGCGTCGCCCCTATGTAATTGAGATAATTCTGCAGTAGAGCGTCTGAATGGAGCGTTTGACGGAACCAGCGATGACGGCCGAACGCGACGGCGCGCAGCAGGAGTCGAACGTCGCCGATGCTTTGACGGCGATCAAAGCGAAGCCGATCGAACTTTCGCAGGACGATACGCTCGAAGGCGCCGCAGCGGCCATTTTCTCCGGCGCTCTTGAGCATTTTCTGGCCAATGTTCCGATTCTTCAATCATTGAGCGCGCCGGAAAGCGTGCATCAGATGCGCGTCGCCCTGCGCCGCCTGCGCGCGGCGATCGGCTTGTTGCGGCCGGCTGTCACCGGGCCTGCGCTCGAAACTGCGGCCAAACGCGCCAAGGCGCTTGCCGCCGTTCTCGGCGCGGCGCGCGACTGGGACGTTTTCGGTCTCGCATTGAGCGGCGGCCCGCGCGAGGCGATCGGCGACGATCCGAGTTTTCACGCGCTGACCGACGCGCTCGAAACGCTTCGTGAACAAGCCTATCGCGCCGCGCATGAAGCGGTCTCGTCCGACGAAACGGCGCGGTTCGTCGATGATTTGCGCCTGGCGATCGCGCGCCGCGATTGGGAGGCGGCGCCTGAGATGCGCGCGCCGGGATCGGCGAGCGATTTCGCCGTGCATGCGCTGACCGACCTGCGCAAGCGGCTCTTAAAGAAGAGCAAGGGCTTGGCGACGCTTTCGGCCGATGAGCGTCATCGAGTCCGCATCGCGCTCAAAAAGGCGCGCTATGGCGCGGAATTTTTCGAAAGCCTGTTCGACGATCGCAAAGATTCGCGCGCCTATTTGCACGCGCTTGGCGAGATGCAGGATCAATTGGGGCTCTTCAACGACATGGAGGTCGCGAATGGCCTGCTCGACCAGATCGATGCGCAAACGCCGGAAGCCGCTCGCGCCTCAAACTTCATTCGCGGCTGGTTCGCCCACGCTGCGCGCCAAGGCGTCGCCCATGCCGAATCGAGCGAGAAGCGCCTAAAGAAGCTCGCGCCTTTCTGGACGTAAGCCATCAACATCAGCAATCAACGCAACCGCCCGTCGATATCTTGATCGCGCGCGAGGCTTGGCGCGGCCACGTTCCCTGTCCCCCCGCGCGAAGCGGGGCGTTGGGAGGGAGCGCTTCCCAGTCGCGAAGGCGCCGCGCCTCTCAGACCGCCGCCTTCTCGATGATGTGAGCGAGGTCGGTCATGATCGCGTTGAGGTCGTAATTCTTCGGCGTATAGACCGCCGCGACGCCGGCGTCGCGCAACAGCTTCTCGTCCGCCGGCGGAATGATGCCGCCGACGACGAGCGGCGCCTCGACGCCTTCCTGCTTCATCAGCTTGATGACCTCATGCGCCAGCGTCACATGCGAGCCTGAGAGAATGGAGAGGCCGATGCAATGCGCGCCTTCCTTCTTTGCGGTCTCGACGAGTTCGGCCGGCGTCGAGCGGATGCCGGCGTAGATCACGTCGAAGCCGGCGTCGCGGGCGCGCACCGCGATCTGCTCGGCGCCGTTCGAATGGCCGTCGAGGCCCGGCTTGCCGACCAGAAACTTCGCCCGCTTGCCGAGCTTTTGCGAGACGCGCGCGACTTCCTCGCGCACCGCGTCGAGCGCGCCGCCGACCTGGCGCGCCGTCGACGACACGCCGGTCGGGGCGCGGTATTCGCCGAAGACGCCGCGCAGAACATTGCCCCATTCGCCGGTGGTGACGCCCGCCTTGGCGGCGGCGATCGACGGCTCGACCATGTTGCGGCCTTCCTTCGCCGCGCGCGCCAGCTCTTCGATCGCTTGCTTCGCCGCCTTCTGATCGCGCGCTTCGCGCCAGGCCTTCAGCCGCGAAATCTGTTCGGCTTCGACATGTTCGGGCACGACCATGATCTGGTCGTCGCCCGAGGCGAGCGGCGACGGCTCGCCGCCGGTGAATTTATTCACGCCGACGACAATCTGCTCGCCCGCTTCGATCGACTCGAGACGCGCGGTATTCGCTTCGACGAGCTTGCCCTTCATATAGCCGATCTCGACCGCCGCGGCGGCGCCGCCGAGCTCCTCGATCTTCTTGAGTTCGGCTTTCGCCTCTTCCTTCAGCTCGGCGACCTTGCGGGCGATCTCGGGATTGCCGTCGAATATGTCGCCATATTCGAGGAGGTCCGTCTCATAGGCCATGATCTGCTGCATGCGCAGCGACCATTGCTGATCGAAGGGCCGCGGCAGGCCGAGCGCTTCGTTCCAGGCCGGAAGCTGCACAGCGCGCGCGCGGGCGTTCTTTGAGAGAACGACGGCGAGCATCTCGATCAGGATGCGATAGACATTGTTCTCCGGCTGCTGCTCGGTCAGTCCCAGCGAATTGACCTGCACGCCGTAACGGAAGCGGCGGAGCTTTTCGTCCTTCACGCCATAGCGCTCGCGCGTGATCTCTTCCCACAGCTCAACGAAAGCGCGCATTTTACAGAGTTCGGTGACGAAGCGCATGCCGGCGTTGACGAAGAAGGAGATGCGTCCCACCACCTGAGCGAAATCCTCATCCGAGATTTCGCCGGACTTCTTGACGTTGTCGAGAATGGCGACAGCGGTGGCGAGCGCATAGGCGAGCTCCTGCGACGGCGTCGCGCCCGCCTCCTGCAGATGATAAGAGCAGACGTTGATCGGATTGAACTTGGGGCATTCTTTGGTGGTGAAGAGAATGAGGTCCTGAGTCAGCCGCAACGATTGCGCCGGCGGAAACACATAAGAGCCGCGCGACAGATATTCCTTGATGATGTCGTTTTGCGTCGTCCCTTGCAGCTTGGCGCGCGGCGCGCCCTGTTCCTCGGCGGCGGCGATATAAAGCGCCATCAGCCACACCGCAGTGGCGTTGATGGTCATCGAGGTGTTCATCTCGCCAAGCGGAATGCCCTCGAAGAGCGTGCGCATGTCGCCGAGATGCGAGACCGGCACGCCGACCTTGCCGACTTCGCCGCGCGAAAGCGGATGATCGCTGTCGTAGCCGGTCTGGGTCGGCAGATCGAAGGCGATCGAGAGACCGGTCTGGCCCTTGGCGAGATTGGAGCGATAAAGCTTGTTGGATTCGCTCGCCGTCGAATGGCCGGCGTAAGTGCGAAACATCCAGGGCTTGTCGCGGCCAGCATTCCGGCTCTTCTCGGCGGACATGTCGTTCACTTTAATGGCTCCTCCGCCTGTTGCGATAGCACATGACCCTGTTTTGACAAGATGAGGCGGCGGCTCAAATCGGCTTCATCGCGACCCCGACCGAAGGCGCAGCCTCGGCAAGTCGCCGGTCCAGCGTGCAGAGTGACGCGCCATATTCTGCGCAGACCGCAAGATGCAGCGTGTCGCCTGCCCGCAGCCCCAGCGCGTGCTGGCCCGCGAAGCGCGCCGCCGTACGAAAATGATTGGCGTCGATCGGCAACGTGACGAAGCAATCGGCGGCGAGCTGGGTGAAGCCGGACAGCGCCTCGGCGCGCTGCGCAAGGTCGATCTGACGACTGCGCAACTTAATCGACAGGGCGGAAGAGAATTCCGTGACCACCCAATCGCTGATCGCCAGTTCTTCTTGCCGATCGCCAAGCCAGGCCTGAACGCGATCGGTCTCCGCCTCCCTCGTCAGCGCCGCGACGAGGATCGATGTGTCCAGATAGAGCGTCAATAACGCTCCGCGTTGCGCAAGCGGCGCATGAATTCGCCGGCGGTCTCCCCCTGGCCCGGCATGTCCTTAGTGATCGCACGCAGCATGGCGACGTCAACGGGCTTCTTGGGCTCCGCCAGCGGTGCAATCTTGGCGACCGGCCTGCCCCGACGCGTGACGCAGACCGTTTCGCCCTTCGCCGCGCGCTCGACGAGTTCGCTCAAATGCGCCTTGGCTTCAGCAACGGTGACGGCGCTCATTTTTCCCTCATGACCAACTGGATGACCATTAGCGCAAAATGCGAGGCGACGCCAGCGGCGTCGGCATATTCGGCGATCAGAATTCCTGCTCAAAGCTCCAACAAATCTTCCTCCGAGACTATTCCGCTCTCCATGCGCGACGACGAGAAGGCTCATTGCCGCCGTCAAGTTAGGGACTTTTCGCCCCTCCCCGCCCCGTCTATAAGCTGCCGCCAGTGCCGGCCCGTCTCAGGGCGACAAGTCGAGGACCCCAAAGTTGACCGATAAGAAAGACCTCTATGAGATGGGCGAAATTCCGCCGCTCGGGCATGTGCCGAAGAACATGTACGCCTGGGCGATCCGCAAGGAGCGGCATGGGCCGCCGGAAACCGCCATGCAGCTCGAGGTCTTGCCGACCTGGGAGCTCGACAGCCATGACGTGCTGGTTCTCGTGATGGCGGCCGGGGTCAATTACAATGGCGTCTGGGCCTCGCTGGGCGAGCCCATCTCGGTGCTCGACGCGCACAAAAACCCCTATCACATCGCCGGCTCCGACGCGTCCGGCATCGTCTGGGCGGTCGGCTCCAAGGTGAAGCGCTGGAAAGTCGGCGACGAAGTCGTCGTCCACTGCAACCAGGATGACGGGGACGACGAGGAATGCAACGGCGGCGATCCGATGTTCTCGCCCTCGCAGCGCATCTGGGGCTATGAGACGCCGGACGGCTCCTTCGCCCAATTCTGCCGCGTCCAGGACCGCCAGCTGATGGAGCGCCCCAAGCACCTGACCTGGGAAGAGGCGGCCTGCTACACCCTAACGCTCGCCACCGCCTATCGCATGCTGTTCGGCCATTCGCCGCATCAGCTGAAGCCCGGTGATAATGTGCTGGTGTGGGGCGCCTCGGGCGGCCTCGGCGTTTTCGCGGTGCAGCTCTGCGCCGCCTCGGGCGCCAACGCCATCGGCGTCATTTCGGATGAGAGCAAGCGCGACTATGTGCTCTCGCTTGGCGCCAAGGGCGTCATCAACCGCAAGGATTTCAAGTGCTGGGGGCAGTTGCCGAAGGTCAACACGCCCGAATATGTCGAATGGACCAAGAACGCCCGCGCTTTCGGCAAGGCGATCTGGGACATTACCGGCAAGAAGGACGTCGACATCGTCTTCGAACATCCCGGCGAAGCGACCTTCCCCGTCTCCTGCCTCGTCGTGAAGCGCGGCGGCATGGTGGTGTTCTGCGCCGGCACGACCGGCTTCAACCTCACCTTCGACGCGCGCTATGTGTGGATGCGCCAGAAGCGCATCCAGGGCTCGCATTTCGCCCACTTAAAGCAGGCGTCCGCCGCCAACCGCTTCGTCGTGGACCGGCGCGTGGACCCCTGCATGTCGGAAGTGTTCGCCTGGGAGAAAATCCCGGTGGCGCACACCAAGATGTGGAAGAACGAACATGCGCCCGGCAATATGGCGGTGCTGGTGATGTCGCCCAAACCCGGCCTGCGCGCGGTCGAGGACGTGATGGAGGCCCATGCGGCGCGAAAGTAGAACGGCGCGCGGGCGGGCCTACTCCACTTCGATGACCGCCATCAGCCCGCCGCCGCCCTTGGTCTCCGTGTTGTCATTGCTGGTGTGATGGGGAATGTGGCAATGGATGAGCCACTTTCCCCTCTCCCGCGCCCGCCAGATCACGTCATAGCGCTGGCCCGGACCGACATTGACCGTGTCGGCGAGAAAGCGCGCGCCCTTGCTGAGCGTTTCGCCGTCGCGGGCGACGACTTCGAACGGTCCGCCGTGAATATGCATCGGATGGATGAAGCCGTTGTTGGTGCCGATGAAGCGCACTTTCAGCGTCTCGCCAAGCTTCATGCGCACCGTCTCGGTTGACGGATAGGACTTGCCGTTGATGGTGAAATAATTCGGCTGCATGCCGTCCATCGGCATCGCCGGAAAGGTCAGGCCGTCGCGCCAGAGCCACTCCTGCAACTGGATGACATAGTCGTGATCGGCGCGGATTTCCGCCGCGGCGTCGGCGGGATCGATGATCAGCGCGCCATAGAGGCCGAGCGCCTGACTTCGGTCCGGCTCGGCATGGGGATGGTAGAAATAGGTTCCGTGCTGCCGAACCGTGAATTCATAGTCGAAAAATCCGGAGGGCGGGATCGGCGCTTGGGTGATCTCGCTCGGCCCGTCCATGGCGTTGGGAAGAATGAGCCCATGCCAGTGAACGGTCGTCGCTTCGGGCAGTTTGTTGCGCACCCGGATGCGCACCCGGTCTCCTTCGCGAAGATGGATGCGCGGCCCCGGTATCTGATTGTTGTAAGCATAGGCGTCGACGGCGACGTCGGGCAGGATGCGCCAGCGGATCACCGAGGCGGTGAGTTCGAAGACCTTGACGCCCGCGTCCATTTTGAAGGGCAACTCCTGATCGCCGCGGGTTTGAATCGGAAACTGCGCGCCGACGAGCCGCGAATCCGCGAAACTCATCTCGCGCATCGCCGCGGCGCTTGTGTCGCGAAACATGGTCATTCCTGGCGGCATGATGAGCCCGCCAACGTCATCCGCCGAAAGCCGCATATTCAGCCAATTGGCGGGCGCGATCATGCCGGTGGCGAGAAGGACGAGAGAGGTCAGGCTGAATGCGGCGATCTGAGCCGAAGTCGCCTCGGGCCTCATATGCATAGCCATCGGCGCCGCGCCGGGCGCCGGATGCTGGCCGTGCTCGGGAGGCGCGGCGGCGCCCTCGTCCATAGGGGAATGCGCGCCGTGATCGTGATGCTGATGCGCCGCCGATTCCTCTGCGACATTTTCGGGCGCTGCGCCTTCATGGCCAACATCACGCGCGCGCTCGGTCATGAGCCCGTGCTTGATGCCCTGCGCGACCATCCAGACGTTTGAGGGATAGGCGGTGATGAAGCCGGCCATCACGCCGACCGACATCACGCCCCAGAACAGCAGCTCGGTTGGAGCCATGGCGCGCATGTCATGGCCCATCATCAGGAAGCTCATGACCGGCGCCATGCCGGCCATCATGAAATTCATGCTGATGAATTCTGGAAAGAAGCTGCGCCGCACATTTTCGAAATAGGAGCCGCCCATCATCTCCTTCATGAACAGCGACTGGAAAATGAACAGGCCGAAGGCGAAGCCGGCGAGATATTCGACGATGAGATCGAGCCACATCGGCAAGCCGAGCGAAGCGACGACGACGGCGGCGAGAATGATGCCGGTCGCGTCGCCGGCGACGCAATGGATGGTGGAGCCGACCCCCTGTTTCCACAGCGGACGCACGAATTGCTCATGCGAGCCGGGTCGAGGCTCCTTGTCGGTCAGGACATAGATGAGAAGGCCGAAGGGCCCGGTATAGAGCGTGACGAGGACGAAACCCCATTTCATCACCGGCGGTTCGGGATTCCTGGCGCCGTCGACCGCAACGTAAAGCGTGCAGACGGCGGTCAGCGCAAACCAGGCCCCGAGATAATAGTCGACCGGCAGAAGGAAGAGCGAATGCATGTCGGCCTTCCTCAAGGCTTATAGAATGCGCCGCGCCTCTGCGTCCATTCTTTGTAGATTTGATCCCGACGCAAGACGATAAGCGCGACGGCGATAGCCCGTGATGCCGAACGGCGCTTGCTCCAATAGGGAAATCCGAAGACGGCCGCCTCGGTTCATTGAACGTAAAGGTTGGCGGCGTCACACTCGTCCAAATCCTGAGGGCGATCGCGGCCCCCTGTCGCAGGGGGCTTTGTCGCCTTGTGCGGTTGAGCTTTTGTCAATAGGTTCCGCGCCGGCGACGACGGGCGGCGGCTCCCGGTTTGTCGCTTGAACAGAAGAGGCGCGCGCGCCGTTTCGCTTGCTTTCGGGATTTCGCCTTCATGTCCGTGCTGATCGACAAAAACACTAAAGTCATCACCCAAGGCTTCACCGGCAAGACCGCCACTTTCCATTCCGTCCAGGCGCTCGACTATGGGACCAGAATGGTCGGCGGCGTCTCTCCCGGCAAAGGCGGCTCGGTCCATCTTGATCTCCCCGTTTTCGACACTGTCGCCGAAGCGCGCGACAAGACCGGCGCCGATGCCTCGGTCGTCTATGTGCCGCCGCCGGGCGCAGCCGACGCCATTTGCGAGGCGATCGAGGCGGAAATCCCGCTCATCGTCTGCATCACCGAGGGCGTTCCGGTTCAGGACATGATCCGGGTGAAGCGCGCGCTCTGCGGCTCCAAGTCCCGCCTGATCGGACCGAATTGCCCCGGCGTCGTCACCGCTGGCGAGAGCAAGATCGGCATCATGCCCGGCAACATTTTCTCGCGTGGATCCGTCGGGGTGGTGTCGCGCTCCGGCACGCTCACCTATGAGGCGGTGTTCCAGACGACGCGCGAAGGCCTGGGTCAGACGACGGCAGTCGGCATCGGCGGCGACCCAGTTAAAGGCACGGATTTTATTGAAGTGCTGGAGTTGTTTCTCGCCGACGACGCGACTAAGTCCATCATTATGATTGGCGAAATCGGCGGGTCGGCGGAGGAGGACGCGGCCCAATTCTTGATAGACGAGGCCAAGCGCGGCCGCAAAAAGCCGATGGTGGGATTCATCGCCGGCCGCACCGCGCCTCCTGGCCGCCGAATGGGCCATGCCGGCGCGATCGTCTCGGGCGGAAAAGGCGACGCCGAAAGTAAAATCGCAGCCATGGAGTCGGCGGGCATTAAAGTGTCGCCGTCGCCTGCGAGGCTCGGAAAGACATTGGTCGAAGCGCTGAAGGGCTAGCCGCCTTAGCCCGCTCGACGCTTCGAAAGTCGTCGGCGTCCTTGAGCGCCGGCGCTTTTGGGAAAGATTGAGATGGCGCGTTTCGAAACCAATGGCGGCGCCGGACCAGCGCCGGCCGGCGCACGCTCGCCGCAAAATGACTTTCTCGCTTCGACATCCTTTCTGCAGGGCGCGAACGCAGGCTATCTGGAAGGCCTGCTCGCGGCCTATGAGGCCGATCCGTCCTCGGTCAGTCCCGATTGGCGCAATTTCTTCGCCGAGATGGGCCTTAAACCTCAGGAAAATGCCGCCCTAGACGGGCCGAGCTGGGCGCGCCGCGACTGGCCGCAGCCGCAAAACGGCGAATGGGTCGGCGCGCTCGTCAGCGAGGCGCCGGCGCCTGATAAAGCGCCAGCCGCTCCCGCCGCGCCCGCGCTGACCGGCGAGGACGTGTTGCGCGCGACGCGCGACTCGGTGCGCGCGCTGATGATGATCCGCGCCTATCGCATGCGCGGCCATCTGCACGCCAATCTCGATCCGCTCGGGCTGGAGCAGCGCCACGATCACGGCGAACTCAATCCGCAGACATACGGTTTCACCGACGAAGACTACGAGCGCAAAATCTTCCTCGATGGCGTATTGGGCATGCGCTTCGCCACGCTGTTCGAGATGGTCACGATCCTGCGCCGCACTTATTGCGGCACGATCGGCTTCGAATTCATGCATATTTCCAACCCGGAAGAGAAGGGCTGGCTGCAGGCCCGCATTGAAGGGCCGAAGAAGGAGATCGTCTTCACCCCGGAAGGCAAGCGGGCGATTCTCAATAAGCTCGTCGAGGCGGAAGGCTTCGAGAAATTCCTTGACGTCAAATACACCGGCACCAAGCGCTTCGGCCTCGACGGCGCCGAAAGCATCGTTCCGGCGATGGAGCAGATCATCAAGCGCGGCGGCGCGCTGGGCGTCAAGGAAATCGTCCTCGGCATGGCGCACCGCGGCCGCCTCAATATTCTCTCGCAGGTGATGGCGAAGCCGCACCGCGCCCTGTTTCACGAATTCAAGGGCGGCTCCTTCCTGCCGGACGAAGTCGAAGGGTCAGGCGACGTCAAATATCATCTCGGCGCCTCGTCGGACCGGGTCTTCGACGACAATAAGGTGCATCTCTCGCTCACCGCCAATCCGTCCCATCTCGAAATCGTCGATCCGGTCGTGCTCGGCAAGGTCCGCGCCAAGCAGGACCAGCATCATTGCACCGACAGCGATCGCCGTCCGGTGATGCCGCTGCTCATTCACGGCGACGCGGCTTTCGCCGGCCAGGGCGTGGTCGCGGAATGTTTCGGCCTTTCCGGATTGAAAGGGCATCGCACGGGCGGGTCGATCCACTTCATCATCAACAATCAGATCGGCTTCACCACCTATCCGCGCTATTCGCGGTCGTCGCCCTACCCTTCCGACGTCGCCAAGATGGTCGAGGCGCCGATTCTTCACGTCAACGGCGACGATCCCGAGGCGGTTGTCTTCGCCGCCCGCGTCGCCGCCGAATTCCGTCAGCAGTTTCAAAAGCCCGTCGTCATCGACATGTGGTGCTATCGCCGCTTCGGCCATAATGAGGGCGACGAGCCGGGCTTCACCCAGCCGCTGATGTATAAGAAGATCAGAGCGCACCGCACGACGCTCGATATTTACGCGGATCGCCTGACCGCCGAAGGCGTGCTTTCGCGCGACGATGTCGACCGGATGAAGGAAGAGTGGCGCGCGCGGCTCAATCAGGAGTTCGAGTCCGGCCAGAGCTACAGGCCCAATAAGGCGGATTGGCTCGACGGCCGCTGGGCCGGAAAAAAATCAGGCTCGCAGCTCTCCGACAATGAGCGTCGCGGTCAGACCGGCGTCGCGCTGGAGACCCTCCAGCAGATCGGCGAAAAGATCACCTCGACGCCGCCCGATTTTCATCTGCATCGCACGATCCAGCGCTTTCTCGATAATCGCAAGGCGGCGATCGAACATGGCGGGCCGATCGACTGGGCGACGGCGGAAGCGCTGGCGATGAGTTCGCTGCTCTATGAGGGCTACAATGTCCGGCTCTCCGGGCAGGACAGCGAACGCGGCACTTTTTCGCAACGTCACAGCGTGCTGATCGACCAGGACAGTGAGGCGCGCTACCTGCCGTTCAATCACGTCGCGGACGGCCAGGGGCGTTATGAAGTCGTCAATTCCATGCTTTCGGAAGAAGCGGTGCTCGGCTTCGAATATGGCTATTCGCTCGCCGAGCCCGATGCGCTGGTGTTGTGGGAAGCGCAGTTCGGCGATTTTGCCAATGGCGCGCAAGTGGTCTTCGACCAGTTCATTTCCTCGGCCGAGCGCAAATGGCTGCGCATGTCCGGCCTCGTCTGCCTGCTGCCGCATGGCTACGAAGGCCAGGGTCCGGAACATTCCTCCGCGCGACTCGAACGCTATCTGCAGCTTTGCGCCGAAGACAATATGCAGGTCGCCAATTGCACGACGCCGGCGAATTACTTCCACATCCTGCGCCGGCAGTTGCACAGAAGCTTCCGCAAGCCGCTGGTGCTGATGACGCCGAAATCGCTGCTGCGGCACAAACGCGCCGTGTCGCGTCTCGGCGAGATGGGCATGGCGTCGAGCTTTCAGCGGCTGCTGCTCGACGACGCTGAAACGGCGGCGAACGAGACCTTCGTGCTTCAGCCGGACGAAAATATTCGCCGGGTGATCTTGTGTTCGGGCAAGGTCTATTATGATCTTTTCGAGGAGCGCGAGAAGCGCGGCGTCGACGACGTCTATCTGCTGCGCGTCGAGCAGCTCTATCCCTTCCCGCTAAAAAGCCTCGTCACCGCGCTCGGGCGATTTAAGGAAGCGGACGTCGTCTGGTGCCAGGAGGAACCAAAGAACATGGGCGCCTGGTCCTTCGTCGAGTCCTATCTGGAATGGGTGCTGACGCAGATCGGCGGCAAGTCGAAACGCGCGCGCTACGTCGGGCGCCCCGCTTCGGCCTCAACCGCCGCGGGCACCATGTCCCGTCATCTCGCACAGCTGAAATCATTCCTGGACGAAGCGTTCGCGGTTTAGGACGCGACGCCACTTAAAGAGAGAGCCGATGGCTGAAATTCGCGTGCCGACCTTGGGCGAATCGGTGACTGAAGCGACCATCGGCCGCTGGTTCAAGAAAGCCGGCGATACGGTGCGCGCCGACGAGGCGCTCGCCGAGCTTGAAACCGACAAGGTCACGCTCGAAGTCAACGCGCCCGCGGCCGGCGTGCTCGCCGAAATCGTCGCGAAGGAAGGGGAAACCGTCGAGCCGGGGGCGCTGCTCGGCCAAATCGCCGAAGGCACGACGGCCCCGGCGAAGAGCGGCGGCGAGGCCGCGGCCAAATCCCCCGCGCCCAAGCCGGCGCCAATTCTGGCCGCGCCTGCACCCCAGCCGGCGCCGTCTCCCGCCGCGACAGCGATGCCGCCGTCGCCTTCCGCCGCAAAAATCGCCGTCGAACAGGGGATCGACATTGCCCAGGTCCCCGGCAGCGGCAAACGCGGGCAGGCGCTGAAATCGGACGTCGTCCAATTCGCCGCCCGTCAGGCGGCGGCGCCGCAGCCCGCTCAGGAGGCCCGCGCGCCAGCCCCCGCCCAGGAAACGCGGGTTGAAGCTCGGGTCGAAGCCCCCTCCCCGCGCCCGCCGCTTCCACAGGAAGACTCCCGTCGGGAAGAGCGGATGAAGATGACGCGCCTGCGCCAGACGATCGCGCGACGGCTCAAGGAAGCGCAAAACGCCGCCGCCATGCTGACGACCTTCAACGAAGTCGACATGTCGACGCTCATCGAACTGCGCAAGCGCTACAGGGAGTCCTTCGAAAAGAGACATGGCGTGAAGCTCGGCTTCATGGGCTTCTTCGTGAAGGCCTGTTGTCAGGCGCTGGAGGAAGTTCCGGCCGTCAATGCGGAGATCGACGGGACCGACATCATTTACAAGCGCTTCTGCCACATCGGCGTCGCCGTCGGCACCGAAAAGGGCCTGGTCGTGCCGGTGGTGCGCGACGCCGACCGTCTGTCGCTCGCCGAGATCGAACAGACCATCGCCGAACTCGGCCGCAAAGCGCGCGACGGCGCGCTCGACATCAATGATCTGCAGGGCGGCACCTTCACCATTTCCAACGGCGGCGTCTATGGTTCGTTGATGTCGACGCCGATCCTGAACGCGCCACAATCGGGCATCCTCGGCATGCACAAGATTCAGGAACGGCCCGTGGTGATCGACGGCAAGATCGAAGCGCGTCCGATGATGTATCTCGCGCTCTCCTACGACCACCGCCTTGTCGATGGAAAGGAAGCGGTGACTTTTCTGGTGCGGGTCAAGGAGTTGCTTGAAGATCCGGCGCGACTGGCGCTTGGACTCTAACCGCAACCCCTTCAAAATCTCCAAACGCTACACATCTAAATTTAGACGGCGCGCCGCTCATTGGGTGCTGTCGGCGGGGGCGAAAGGACCGCCATGGAGGTGAAGATGGACATGAAAACCGCGACCGAACGCACAGAATCTCCGCTGACGACCGAGCAGTTTGCCCAGCTTGGCGATGGTCTCATCGCTTATGTGCGGCCGATGCGTTCGGAGGACGTGAATCGGCTTTACCCGCAGGCGCCTCACATCGCGCCGGGGTTGACGATCTTCGCGCTGTTCGGCGCGGATGGCGCGCCCATCGTGCTCGCGGATTCGGAAGAAGGCTGCATCGGCAACGCCGTTGAAAACCATTTGCAGATGGTGAGCCTGCATTAGAGTCCATCTGGCGGGGCCCGCGGAAACCGCGGAGCAATCCGCCGTCTCGACGAACCCGTTGGCATAAAGTTCAACAGCTTCGGACGTGTCGCCTGCGGGTTCAACGCCCCAATCCTGCGCCGCCTGTCCCTCGTTCCGAAAATCATTCGCCATCGCCCGCGGACCACGGCTTGACAGCCGCGCCGCCCGCTCCTATCTGCAGGGCGCCTGCTGGCACTCATCTTAAATGAGTGCCAGCAGGCGTTCGCATATCCCTTTTTGGCGGGGCAGAACCCCGTCAGGCCAGAAAAGGAAAGATTCACAATGGCGTTCCGTCCCCTCCACGACCGCGTCGTGGTCAAGCGACTCGAAGGCGAGGAAAAAACCAAAGGCGGCATCATCATTCCGGACTCCGCAAAGGAGAAGCCGCAAGAGGGCAAGGTGGTTTCCGTCGGCCCCGGCGCCCGCGACGAAAACGGCAAGCTCAACCCGCTCGACGTCAAGGCCGGCGACCGCGTGCTGTTCGGAAAATGGTCGGGCACCGAGGTCAAGATCGACGGCGATGACCTGCTCATCATGAAGGAAAGCGACATTCTCGGCATCGTCGACTGACTCGACGCCGCCGTTCGCTTTTGAACCCTCTAGGAGAATTTTAAATGGCTGCAAAAGACGTCCGTTTCTCAACTGACGCCCGCGACCGCATTCTGCGTGGCGTCGAAATCCTCAACAACGCCGTCAAGGTGACGCTCGGCCCCAAGGGCCGCAACGTCGTCATCGAGAAGTCCTTCGGCGCGCCGCGCATCAGCAAGGACGGCGTCACCGTCGCCAAAGAGATCGAACTTGCCGACAAGTTCGAAAATCTCGGCGCCCAGCTCGTCCGCGAAGTCGCCTCGAAGCAGAATGACATCGCCGGCGACGGCACCACGACAGCCACGGTGCTGGCCGCGTCGATCGCCCGTGAAGGCTCCAAGGCGGTCGCCGCCGGCCTCAACCCGATGGATCTGAAGCGCGGAGTCGATCTCGCCGTCGACGCCATCGTCGCCGATCTCAAGCAGCATTCGAAGAAGGTCACCTCGAACGACGAGATCGCCCAGGTCGGCACGATTTCGGCGAATGGCGACAGCTTCATCGGCGAAGAAATCGCCAAGGCGATGCAGAAGGTCGGCAATGAGGGCGTGATCACGGTCGAGGAGGCCAAGAGCCTCGAGACCGAGACCGATATCGTCGAAGGCATGCAGTTCGACCGCGGCTATCTCTCGCCCTATTTCATCACCAACGCCGAGAAGATGATCGCCGAACTCGACGATCCCTATATTCTCATCCATGAGAAGAAGCTCTCGACGCTGCAGCCGCTGCTGCCGATCCTCGAAGCCGTGGTGCAGACCGGCAAGCCGCTGCTCATCGTCGCCGAGGACGTCGAAGGCGAGGCGCTCGCCACGCTCGTCGTCAACAAGCTGCGCGGCGGCTTGAAGATCGCCGCCGTCAAGGCGCCGGGCTTCGGCGACCGCCGCAAGGCGATGCTCGAAGACATCGCCATCCTCACCGGCGGCCAGATGATCGCCGAGGATCTGGGCATCAAGCTCGAAAACGTCACGCTCGCCATGCTCGGCCGCGCCAAGCGCGTGCGCATCGAGAAGGAGAACACGACGATCATCGACGGCGCCGGCGAGAAGAAGGACATCGAGGCGCGCATCTCCCAGATCAAGGGCCAGATCGAGGAGACCACCTCCGACTATGACCGCGAGAAGCTGCAGGAGCGTCTCGCCAAGCTCGCGGGCGGCGTCGCGGTGATCCGCGTCGGCGGCGCGACCGAGGTCGAAGTCAAGGAGAAGAAGGACCGCGTCGACGACGCCCTCAACGCCACCCGCGCGGCGGTCGAGGAAGGCGTGTCGCCGGGCGGCGGCGTGGCGCTGCTGCGCGCCATCAAGGCGCTTGGCGGGGTCAAGGTCGGCAATCCGGATCAGCAGACGGGCGTCGACATCGTCCGTAAGGCGATCCAGGCGCCGGCCCGCCAGATCGTCGACAACGCCGGCGGCGATGGCGCCGTGGTGGTCGGCAAGCTGCTCGAATCCGGAGAATATGGCTACGGCTTCGACGCGCAGAAGGGCGAGTATGGCGATCTGATGAAGCTCGGCATCATCGACCCGACCAAGGTCGTGCGCACCGCGCTGCAGGACGCCGCTTCGATCGCTGGTCTGATCATCACCACTGAGGCGACGATCACTGAAGCGCCGAAGAAGGAAGCTCCGCCGCCGATGCCGGGCGGCGGCATGGGCGGCATGGACTTCTAAGCGCCGACCGCTCAACCAGGAAAACAAGGCCCCGGACAAGCGTCCGGGGCTTTTTTGCGCGTCTTATGCGACGCTACGAATTGACCGAATCGGCCGCAGGAGCGTTGGCGAGCCTGGAGGCTCGCATGGTTGCGAACAAGCCGGAGTTGGCGCATTTCATTCGCGGCGCCGAGTTACGCCGTCTTACGGCTGATGCGCCCTTTAGCAAGCAGCGAGCGTTTCCGAGAGAAGCTGCGCGCGGTCTTGGCGGCCAAGCGCTAGGCCCGCCCGAGCGTCATAAAACCCGAACTCCGTCTGTGCTTCTCTGCGCCGCGCGCGGCGGCGCGACGCAGGTTCTTGCGCGCCGGAGGCGTTGCCCTATGGCTTCCGCTCGTTTAGCATAAGCGTCGCGCGCGGGGTCTCGCGCGCCTCAAGCAAGAATCGGGAGGAGCGAGATGGCGAGCTTGCGCACGCCGGTGGAGTCGAACGGCGACTGGGCCGAGCACGTAAAGACCTACAATACATTTTTGCTGCTGCTGAAGATCGGGGCGGCGAGCACTGCAGTGCTGTTGCTCGCGCTGTATTTCTTCGTCGCGCGCTAGGTCCGCGCTCATCGCCTTCCACCGCTGTCGGCGACGCTGGCGGCGACGGTTTTTCCGCAACCGGAGTTCGTCATGCGCATCGCCGTATTGGCTGAAACGGATCAGTCCGAGCCGCGCGTCGCGGCCACGCCTGAGACCGTCAAGAAATTCATCGGGCTCGGCGCCGACGTGGCGGTCGAGGCCGGCGCCGGCGCCGCAGCCGGCTTCTCGGATGGCGATTACGCCGCGGCCGGCGCGACGATCGCCAATGGCGCGGCGGCGGCGCTGACGGGCGCCGACGTGGCGTTGCGCGTCCGGCGGCCCTCGGCCGCCGAGCTCCCAGGCGCGAAACCCAATCTCGCGGTGATCGCAATCATGGATCCGTTTGGCGCCGGCGCTCAGCTTGCCGGACTCGCCGGCGCCGGCGCAATTGCTTTCGCCATGGAATTCATGCCGCGCATCACCCGCGCGCAAACCATGGACGTTTTGTCGTCGCAGGCCAATCTTGCGGGCTATCGCGCCGTCATTGACGCGATGGCCGAATATGGCCGCTCCTTCCCGATGATGATGACCGCCGCCGGCACCGTTCCGGCGGCGAAAGTTTTTATCATGGGCGTCGGCGTCGCCGGGCTGCAGGCGATCGCCACGGCGCGGCGCATGGGCGCGATCGTCACCGCCACCGACGTTCGGCCGGCGACGAAGGAACAAGTCGAGTCGCTCGGCGCGAAGTTCATCGCCGTCGAAAACGAAGAGTTCAAACAGGCCGAGACCTCGGGCGGCTACGCCAAGGAAATGTCGCCCGAATATCAGAAGGCGCAGGCCGAACTCGTCGCCGCGCATATCGCCAAGCAGGATGTCGTCATCACCACGGCGCTGATCCCCGGCCGGCCGGCGCCCAAGCTGATCTCCGCCGAGATGGTGCATTCAATGCGGCCGGGCTCGGTCATCGTCGATCTCGCGGCCGAACGCGGCGGGAATTGCGAACTGACGAAGCCCGGCGAAACGACAGTCGTCGACGGCGTGAAGATTCTCGGCGCGTTCAACCTCGCCGGCCGCATGGCGTCAACGGCGTCGAGCCTCTATGCCAAGAATCTCCTGGCCTTCGTCGAGACGCTCGTCTCGAAGGACACGAAGCAGCTCGCCATCAATTGGGACGACGAACTGGTGAAGGCGACCGCGCTGACCCGCGACGGCGCTATCCTGGACGAACGTTTCAAATAGCCGCCTGCGCGCACAACAAACTAAAGGGGCGTTAAGCGATGACCGACTCTACGCAACAATTGCTTGAGAAGGCGCAGGCGGCGGCCGAGGCCGCCCGCCATCTCGCCGAACAGGCGCAACAATATTCCGACGAACTCGCGCATACGGCCGCTGCGGCCGCCGCGCATGGACTCGCCGGCGGCGCCATCGATCCTTTCGTCTTCCGCGTGGCGATTTTCGCCATGGCGGTATTCGTCGGCTATTACGTCGTCTGGTCGGTGACGCCGGCGCTGCATACGCCGCTGATGTCGGTCACCAACGCGATTTCCTCGGTGATCATCGTCGGCGCGCTGCTCGCCGCCGGCGTCGAAGGCATGACCGCCGCCGAGGCTTCGGGCTCCTGGTGGGCGAACGCCTTCGGCTTCATCGCCGTCATACTCGCGAGCGTGAACATCTTCGGCGGTTTCCTGGTCACCGAACGCATGCTCGCCATGTACAAGAAGAAGGGCTGACGCCATGAGCGCCAATATCGCAGCCCTCCTCTATCTCGTCTCCGGCGTTCTGTTCATCCTCGCGTTGCGCGGCCTCTCGTCGCCGGCGACGTCGCGGGAGGGCAACCGCTACGGCATGATCGGCATGGCGATCGCCGTCGCGACGACGCTGCTGACGCATTTTCCGTCCTTCGGCGGCCTGCTGATGATCGTGATCGGCGTCGCCATCGGCGGCGGCGCCGGCGCCTTCATCGCGCAACGCGTGCCGATGACCAAAATGCCGGAACTCGTCGCCATGTTCCATTCGCTCGTCGGCCTCGCCGCCGTGCTGGTGGCTGGTGGCGCATTCTTCGCGCCGCGCGCCTTCGGCATCGGCGATTCGAGCGAGATTCACGCCGGCAGCCTCGTCGAAATGTCGCTCGGTGCGGCGATCGGCGCGATCACCTTCACCGGATCAATCATCGCCTTCCTGAAGCTCTCCGAGCGCATGACCGGCAAGCCGATCCTGCTGCCGGAGCGCCACACCATCAACATCATGCTCGGCGTGGCGATGCTGGCGCTGACCGCGCTATTCGTCGGCACGCAGAGCGGCTTCTGGCTGTTCCTGCTGATCGTCGCGTCGCTGGTGGTGGGCGTGACGCTAATCATTCCGATCGGCGGCGCCGACATGCCGGTCGTCGTCTCGATGCTCAACTCCTATTCGGGTTGGGCGGCGGCGGGCATCGGCTTCACGCTCGGCAATCTGGCGCTGATCATCACCGGCGCGCTGGTCGGCTCGTCGGGCGCGATCCTCTCGTACATCATGTGCAAGGGGATGAACCGCAGCTTCATCTCGGTCATTCTCGGCGGCTTCGGCGGCGAGGTGGCGGGGCCGGCGGGCGGCAAGGAGACGCGCAACGTCAAGCAGGGCTCGGCCGAGGACGCCGCCTATATCATGCAGAACGCCGGCAAGGTGATCGTCGTGCCGGGCTATGGCATGGCGGTGGCCCAGGCGCAGCACGCGCTGCGCGAAATGGCCGACATCCTCAAGGCGGAAGGCGTCGACATCAAATACGCCATTCATCCGGTCGCCGGCCGTATGCCGGGCCATATGAATGTGCTGCTCGCCGAGGCCAATGTTCCCTATGACGAAGTGTTCGAACTCGAAGACATCAATTCGGAATTCGGACAGGCGGACGTCGCCTTCGTCATCGGCGCCAATGACGTGACCAATCCCGCCGCCAAGACCGACAAGACCTCGGCAATCTACGGCATGCCGATCCTCGACGTCGAGAAAGCGAAAACGGTTCTGTTCCTGAAACGCGGCATGGGATCGGGCTACGCCGGCGTCGAGAACGAGCTGTTCTTCCGGCCCAACACGATGATGCTGTTCGGCGACGCCAAGAAGACCGTCGAATCGATCGTCAAGGCGCTGGCGCATTAAGCTTCAACAAAGCAAAAACCAAATCGGCCCGGGAGTATTCTTCCGGGCTTTTTTGCGCGACCGGCGCAATATGAAATGAAGGCTCGGTTCAAGACTGACTCGTGCTTAAGCCGCACGCGCGCCAGTAGGTCCGAGAGCTTACCGAGATTTTGCGCGTCTCACGATCTACGCTGCTGGGAAGCGTCGGTCTGGCTCGCGACTTGGAGCGGGGGGAACCAAACTCCTACATCTGCGTTTCGATTTTAATATTAAGCAGTCAGTATGTTTTTATGGAGTAAGGAGCATGTTGAACAATATATTATCCAAAGCAAAGGTGGCGCTTAAGAATTTTTGTCACTTTCTAAGTAATGAGTTCTTAAGCGCCCTGGCTACAATAGTCATAATTGCGCCAATCGCAATATGGATCGGAAGTTGGATCACGGGTCCGAGTTCCTACAAGATTTATTTCGTGGGAGACGTCAAACAAGCCGGCGTTCTCGATTCATGGCACGGAATAAAGTCTTCAATAGACGGCGAACAAATAGACGACGTCAGAGTTGAAATGGTGCAAGTCAACGCTGATCCTAATGACGCAGAAGCAGTCTCAAAAAGAATTATCGGAATGGACGATACAATTTTGGTAATCGGACATTTCAACAGCACGGCGTCTTCTCATGCGCTAAATCATTATATGCTTGCTAACCCTCCTATCCCGGTCATATTGCCGATCGAAAGCAATCCAAATCTCGTCGTGCGTGACAGCTCGCGCGCATATTCACCACTTTTCCGTCTGGCCCCCACGGATGACCTTCAGGCCGAGGCGGCGGCCAACTTTGCCGAAGAAACCGGCGCCAAACGAATCTGGGTCATAGTAGATACTGAAATAAATCCGATATACACTCAATATGTTGCGGCACAATTTGTAAAATTGATACAAGAAAATTTCGACCAAAAGCACTATCTTGTGGACTATTGCAAGGAACGAGCCGGGTCATTGGCTAATGATTGTGATACCGTCAGCAAATGGGCGTCAGATAATTTCCACGCTAGAGTGGTGCTCAAAACAAATATGATCAACCCTCCCATGATAGACGATGTGAAGTCACTTAACATCGATTTCGTGTTTTTTGTTGGTCAGGAAGAAAATTGCCTGTTAATTGCTAACGAACTCGACAATTACTTTGCCTATACCAAGACAAAACCAACTCTGCTCGTTGCTAAGAGCCGATCCTGAAAGAAGTTGAGTCGAAAGAGTCGGTTGTGATTCTCTTGCGAAGAGGATGATTCGCAAGGGAGTTGCGGATGTGGAAGCCGGAGCATCGCGTCTTGGCCGATCGTCGCGGC